>JAUXSJ010000011.1 GCA_030679615.1 Parachlamydiaceae bacterium
GCACTCTATCTCTCAGGATTTATTTGAGTCACAAATGGCAAAAATAAAGCCTGGATGTGTTGTTGATGGCGGAAACTCGTTAAGATTTATAATTTTAGCATTTTTTATCTATAGAATAAATAAAACAAGAACGTTTTCAAAAACAAATTTAATTTTAGGTTGTTTGAGTTCTATAAATGTAATTAGTCAGATTTTCTTGGGAATTAAGCCTCTAAAATTTATTGAAGCTTTGAAAAATACCGAGGGTTTACCCTATTTTAAATCCCGTTGTTTTCATTATTATTTTGGAATTTCAGATCTTGATGGAGGAGTCCTAAAAACGGATGACATTAAGGATATAGAAATTATAGAAAATGATTTATCTAATGTTATAAATAATGCAGCCATTCAATGGATTAAGACTTTAGAATTAATTTATGAATTACAAAGTCACTTACCAGATTCTTTAAAATTGAAATTTTTTAATCATTTAAAAAATAAAGAAATTAAAGAAGTCTTATCCACTCTTCAAAAAGCCAAAAAGATCACAAAAAATTATACTAAAATTGAATTTTACAAAAATTGGGAAAAAAGATTTCTTCAGCAACAAGAAATTTATTCCTATATGAATACTATTTTGTTTCATTGTCATCATATTACAGTACCGCTTCAACTTAAATCTGATTTAGAGATTAATAAAGAATATAATAAAATTTGTATAAATGTAGCTGAATCATATAAACCATTTTTCGAAATACCTAAAGAGGAAGATCTCATAAAAGTTAAAGAGTCAATTGACGCTCTTGATCAATATGATATATTTAAAAATAATTCTATGTTTATTAAGGTTAAAGATCTTGTCTCAAAATTATATGTAGATGAAATCAGTGACTATTAATTTTTTGGATATGATTCGTTAGATCATATTAAAAACTTAAATCAATATAATTATATAGAATTTGATAAAAGTTGTCGGGATTTAACAATTCATTTTCATTCAGATAGGGTTCGACAATACTGTGATAAATATAATAAAGAACACAAAAAAGAAATTGATATATCTACAATTCAAGAACATACTAATGAAATATTTAAATTTATAAATAATAGATTTGTTGATATCAAAATTGTGTTAGAAAATCCTTTGATGGGTTTGTACAAACCTATGCCAAAGGCTTTGATGAATGGAAACGCAAGCTAATCGATCTTTGCCCTGTAAGATAGCAATCATTAATGGCACATAAAATACAACAGAATGAAGGAAAAAATGAACAGGGATAGGTAGGAAACCATGTCCGTGACTATCCTGTTGTTTTACACGTTGCTTTTATTGTAGGAAACATCCCATTTTATAAACATGTTTTTCCAATCTTCTTAAAGCATGTGTCTGGATTAAAAGAGATAGATTATTCAGGCATAGAAATTAGAGATGATGAACTAGCTGAGGCTTGCGTAACAGTTGCGTGCCCTGTGAGGTAACGTTCCTTCCTTAGTGCGTAAAATCAAAGGTTTGTAGCCTAGACTTTAGTCTGGGCTTGTTTTTGCAGGCTTTAGCCTGCAAGTCAAGTTAAGATTTATTATAGAAACTGTTATAAGGATAGTTTTCGACAAGTCTAGTTTTAACAAGTTTTTCATGATATACTCTCAATTTTCATGCAGACTAATCGTATCTCGTAATCGAAATCAATCATTTCCATCGAATTCTTGAATCGGTGGTTGCGTATTTTCGGTTTAGTCCATAGATATGCTTAAGTTAGTAGTTAGATGTTTAAAATTTTAGAAAGAACTTTTTTATTTATTAAAGTAGCGGGACTTGCAGGCTAAAGCCTGCAAAAACAAGCCCAGAATGAAGTCTAGGCTACAAATCTGTAATTATATTTTAGGAAACATCCCATTTTATAAACATATTTTTCCAATCTTCTTTACTTAATTGAGTAGTTTTTACTGCATCTTCTAATTCTTGACACTCAATTTGAGCACGTGAAAAAAGAGAAAAAAGGTCGAAATTTTCTTGAGGGCTCATTAGTTCAATCTTCTCGTTTTTCCAAAACCTTATAGCATTTTCAATGACTCTGGATGAACTGGTAGTTTTATACTTAGAGGTGATGTTGCTGAATTGATTGTTTATAATTTCATTGAGATGAATTTTTTGTTTTGGTGGGTTACGAATAGATGGGTAAATAATTCCCAAAAATTGATCAAAAGTTATGTTATAGGTTTCACTGCCAGTTAAAACGCTAAAAGACCTTCTTCTAGTGCAATAATCTTTTGGGGAAAATTCTGAATTTAAAAGGATTTTCAATGAAAAACGAGTAAAAATAGGGGTATAAATATTTTCAATTTTATTTTTTCGATTTCTTTTAAAGAGAGAAAATTCGGTATTTTCAATTTTAAATTTTTGATCCGTTCTTTTAAAAACAGATAATAATTCATTCATTTTAACTTTGAATTTATCTAATGGTAAATTTAAAGAGTAATGACTGATTGTTTTAAACCCAGGCTGATCAAAACCTAAAACTTTAATGATTTTTTGACGTTCGATTAAAAATTGAGGATTTTTTCCTTGATAATATTTTTCAAAAAATTTAACAGTTCGGTACAATTCGTCCGTTGTATATTTTTGATAATTTATCTTGTATGATGAACATAAATCTAGGGCAACCTCCCATGTTCGTGCGTCGTCAAATCGAAAATTCAAGTGTTCTGGAAATGGTGTTTCAGCTCCATAATTAAGGACACAACCAAGAAAAGATTGATTTATATATGATAGTGGCTCTGAAGGAACATAAGACACAAGCTCTTTAGGGGATGCCTTTTTTTGGTCTAAAAAAAGAAGAGTGCTCTTTGAAGTATGTATGAAAAAATTTCTTTGAAAATTAATAAATAAATGATCGATTGATCCATAAAAATTTATAATTAATGGCCTGATGAGACTGCAAAATTGTTCCCATGGAAGTTCAAAAGCATGTTCTAAAATAATGATTGAAGCGCTTCTATATGAACGCGAACCTTCATGTATTGTTTTTTTTAATGCAAGTTCAACATATTGATCCTGATCAATAACTAAGAGAAACCATTTAAATTTATGTAACCAATTTTTTAACTCCTCATTGCACAGCATCTCATCCGTGCAACAATTTGCAAAGTCATGTGAAATTAATTGATAAAGTTCATGCAATTTTTGTCTTTCATTTACGAAATTTTCTAGATTTTCTTGTTCAACAGCTTTTTGAAGCAGTACATAAATTGAATTCAAATTTTTATTTAACTGGTTTAAGACTAATAGATTTGTTCTGTTTTTTTTATGATAGGTAATAAATGAATTAATCAGAAAAATACTCGAAGAAATTACATCACTTAAATCCGAATAATTTTTTGGATAAAAAGTAAGATCAGAAATGGATAGTTCATTAAAAGATGATTGTATGGACATACATTTACCCAAGGTTAAATGTTAGTTTTGAAATATTTAGAGGAGGCTTTGAGAAAGATTATAATGAGGCATTTTGTTTGTCTATAAATTTAACGAATGCGTTTCTACAAGTGGCCTAAGAAATTAGCCCAATGGTGTTAAGTTAAAAAAATGTTATTAACCCACCTTGCGTAAGCATACCTACGTTACAAGCTCTCAATGTCGCTTCAGATAAAACCCTGTCTAAGCCTAACTCCAGCACTTCGACAAGTCGAAGTTTTAGAAAGCGGTGACAAGTCACGCGCACTCCAAATAGAAACTTAAAGGCCTTTTTGAATCTCTTTAGGATACTACTCTTGAACGGATATTTGCCCTCTTAATGATTATATGAAACAATCAATTGTAAAAAGGCATTTTTCCAATCTTTTTCTTGTAATAGAAGTTCTTTGAGTTCTTTTTCTAAGGGTTTTATTCTTTTGTTAGCTCGTGATGCTAAGAAAAGCAAATCGATTTTATCTTTGGTGTTCAGGGCATCAAGGTCTTTGTTTGAATACCACCGCTTTTCAAAAAAATCATTTGCTAATTGAAAGACGTTTTCTGAACAATTAATTTGGTAACTGCGTTTTAAACTTTTATCGACGAAATATTGATTCTGAATTATTTCACTAAATGTATGTTCTTTTTCAGGGTTTAGTGAAAATAAAAAAATATCAAAAAAAGTACCCATTTGAATTTTTTTTTCTATTTTTAGACTTGAGTCCCAAAGATTAATGTAAGAGCAGTAACAGTCAGGTTTTAAATCTAAGTTTAAAAGTGTTTTTAATAATTTTAATGAAAAAATTGGTTCAAAATGAGAACCTATAATTTTAAGTTTTTGATTTTTTCTTTTAAAAGTTAATAAAAATTCATTAATTGTTTCTTTAAATAAAAGATCACGTTTGTGAATGGTTTTAATTTTTTGTTTAGAATTTAAAAAATGAACAATATTTTGATATTCAATTAACGTTTTAGGATTTCCTTGATAGTAATGGTCTAATATTTTAAGAGAAAAAAATAATTCATGAGAAGAGTAATAAGTGTATTGATGTTTGAAAAGGGTTTGTATTTTTAAAGCAGTTTTAAATAAATCAAGAGAAACATTTTCTAATTTAATTTCCGTAGGAAATGATTGTTTTACATTAAATGCTATACGTAAATCAGCTTGGAGGCATTTAATTTCTTTATTTTCTAAAGAACTTGAAATTGTAACTAATTGAATTAATTCTTTTGGGGAGGCTTCTTTATGTTCAAAAAATAGAAGCAATAATTTATAATTCAAATAAATTTCTTTACCTTCTGTGGAAAAAAATAAATACTTAGAATCTTTGTGGAAAAAATTTATTATTAGGGACGTAAAAATTTCACGAAATTTATCCCATGGAAGTTCAAGGGCATTTTCTCGAATAGTTAAGGTGTGATAAAAGTAATAAAATTGATCAATGTCATTTTCCCACTTAGTATTTTTTGTACATGAAACCTTCACATATTCATTTTGTTTGATGACTAAAAACAGCCAATTGAATTGATGAACCCAAGAAGCGAGTTCATTAAAATAAGCTAGTTCTACACGATTTATACCATAGTATTTATCAATGATTGATTGATGCAATTGCCTCACATCATCTATTTCTTGTGAAAGTGTGTGAATGAGGTCTTTTTCAAAAGCGTCATAAAATTTTTTTGTAATTAAAGTTAGATGCCTTAATAACTTTTTTAAATCGGGAATATGAGAAGAGATAATGTTTCGACTCTCTTCGATGAGGTCCATAAGATCCAAAGGATCATTTTGTGGGATTATAGAACTTTGGCGATTGATATTTGAAAAAGATATGTTCATTTTAGTTGTTTCCTCAATCATAGTATAAAAGTGTGTTTAAGTTATTGTGATGTCGTTTATCTATCTGGCAGTGCTGTCGTTGCTATCAAAGTACAACTATATTTAATCATTTAACCTTTTGATACATTATAATTGAGTTATAATAATAATTCTCTGTTGGCTTGTAAATTCTGTCTCCAGTTATCTTTTAGGCAATCATGTACTTAACTTAAAACTGGTTCATGTCCACATGCCATTTTACAAACATGTTTTTCCAATTTTCTTTACTTAGTTGAGTAGTTCTTACTGCATCTTCTATTTCTTGACATTCAATTTGAGCCCGTGAAAAAAGAGAAACAAGATCGAAATTTTCTTGAGGACTCATTAGTTCAATCTTCTCATTTTTCCAAAAGTTTATAGCATTTTCAATGACTCTGGATGAATAGGTAGTTTTATACTCAGGGATGATGCTACTGGATGATTTGTTGTTTATAATTTCATTGAGATGAATTTTTTTTGATGGGTTTATATGAATAGATGGGTAAAAAACTCTCAAAAATAGATCAAAAGATATGTTATAAATTTCACTGCCAGATAAAACGCGAAAAGAATGTCTTATAGTGCGATAATCATTTGGAGGAAATTCTGAATTTAAAAGAATTTTCAATGAAAAACGAGATAAAATAAGATTTATTTTTATAATTTGAAATTTCTGATCCGTTCTTTTGTAGAAAGATAATAATGTATTTATTTTGAGTTTAAATATTTCAAAAGGTAAATCTAAGATGTGGTGGCTTATTTTTTTTATTCCAGGTTGATCGAAACTTAGAGCTTCGATCATTTTTTGTTGTTCGATTAAAAATTGAGAGGTTTTTCCTTGATAATTCCATTCGAGAAATTTAAGAGCATCATATAATTCATCTGAGGTATAATTTGCGTAACTTATTTGAGATGAAAGTATCTTGTTGGTTAGTTCCCAACACCGTAAGTCATTATCTTTATAGTTAATAATTACTGGAAAAGGAATTTCTTCACCATAATTAAGAAGACTTCGTAGAGCAGCTTGAGTGGTTCGTTTTAATACGTTTCCAAAAAAACAATAAATATTATTTACTAACTCTTTAGGGGAACCGTTTTTTTGATCTAAAAAATGAAGTATCATCTTTGAAGAGTATATAAATCCATTTTCTTTAAATTTGAAATCTAAATGGTCAATCGAGCCATAAAAATTTAGAATCAAAGGTTTAACGAGATTGCAAAATTGTTCCCATGGAAGTTCTAAGGTATGTTTCAGCATAATGATTGAAGCGCTCCTATAACAATATGAGCCTTCACCAATTGTTTGATTAAATTGAAGAATAAAGTGTTCATTATGATCAAAAATTAATTGGATCCATTTTAATTTATCAATCCTATTTTTTAATTTTTTATTTGGAAGCATTTCATTAGTGCAGCAGTCTGCAAAGTCGCGTGAGATGATTCGGTTAAGTTCGTATAATTGTTGTCTTTCTATTATCAAATTATTTATATTTCCCTGGTTGATCGCTTTTTCAAACAGTATATATATATGTTTCAAGTTTTCGTTTAATTTGATTAAGCCATTTAAGTTTGGTTTGTTTTCTTTATGATATTTAATAAAAGAATTAATCAACAAAATACTTGAAGAGATAACCTGGCTTAATTCTGAATCTTTTATTCTAGATATTAATTCAGGTTTGAATAAATCGTGAAAGGATGATTGTATGAACATACTTTTACCAAAGGTTAAATGTTAGTTTAGAAGATATTTAGAGAATGCTTGAAAAAAATTATAATGAGACATTTGTTTGTTTAAATTTAACGAACGCGTTTCTAAAAGTGATTTTGCAGCTATATCATTTTCATGTCATATCCCCGAGCTTCGACAAGTCGAAGCATATGAAAGCGGTGACAAGTCACGCGCACTCCAAATTTGATAAATTTCTGAATAAAATTCATTCATGATACAATGTGGAGTGCGGTGACTTGTCACCGCTTTCATAAGCTTTGACTTGTCAAAGCTCGGAGCTATGGCTAGAATCAACTTATATTAGGCATCGTTTTAAGATCAATTTATTTAAACGACTATTCTTCTAATTCTTGATAAATAAACGTCAATATATCCGCCCTTTCATTAATCCAATCTACAGACTTAGCCGAGTTATGTCCTCCATTTGAATTTAAACGAAGAAGCATTTTATCTTTCCCATGTACACTTTGAAGGGTCATTAAATACTTATAACTATGTGAAGGTACAACACGATCATCAGTTTCAGATGCACACACTAAAATGGATGGATACTTTACTCCTTCACGTACGTTATGACAAGGAGAGTATTTTTTTAAATAAGCATAATCATGAGGATCATCTGGATTTCCATGTTCCTGAATCCAAAAACGACCAACTGTAAAAAGATGAAATCGCAGCATATTTAATAAACCTACTTCAACAACCGCAGCTCCAAATAAATCAGGACGTTGATTGACTGAAGCTGCAACTAATAATCCTCCACTGCTTGCTCCAGTAATGGCTAAACGCGAAGGTGTTGTATAATAATTTTCTATTAACCATTCAGCTCCAGCTATAAAATCATCAAAAGAATTTTGTTTATTCTCCCTCATGCCTCCCTGATGCCACGGTTCTCCATATTCCTCTCCCCCTCTAATATTTGCTAAAGCAAATACCCCTCCTCTTTTTAGCCACAGCATTTGAGCTGGATTGAAGATCGGGTAACTACTAATCCCATAGGCTCCATAGCCGGTTAACAGAACTTGATTGTTACCATCCAATTTAATGCCTTTTTTATGTGCAATAAACATCGGAACTTTTGTTCCGTCTTTACTACGATAAAAAATTTGTTTGAGTTCAAAATCATTCGAATCAATATCTAAAATTGGTTTTTTAAAAATTTCAATGGCACCGGTTTTTAAACTAAATCGATAAATGCACGGTGGCTGAAAAAAATGAGAGAATGAGAAAAAAACTTCTCCATGCATTTCTTTTGTATTCTGATTAATTTTATTAAGAGATACTTTTCCGATACCGGGGAGTTGAATATGCTGCTTGATTTTTCCTTGTTGATCGTAGAGTACAACATTATTTGTCACATTTTGTGAATAAATTGTAAAAAAATAATCATCAATTGGCGCAATCGTTTCGATAATATATTCGCTCTCAGAAATAACGTCCTTTTTTGCAAAGTGTTTGTCACTGATGTCCACAGAAATGACTTTTCTAAAAAGAGCATCTTTATTTGTGAGAAAAAATAAGGTTGTTCCCTTACTGCAAATAAACCAATAGCTAGCTCCATCGCAAGGAATGATTGTGGTGGGCTTTAAATCTGAAGACGCAAGATCAATAAAGCTAATCGTATTGGGGCCACAGGATCCATTAAAAGCATCGATAATCAGATATCGATTTTCAGAATTAATAAAAGGTGTATATCCAACACTACCATCATTTTTATCTTGATAAACTAGTCGATCCTTTTCTTGATTTGTTCCTAAAGCGTGGTATTGAACGCTATGACCTTCATCATCAAATTGAGAATAAAAAAATCCTAGGTTTTGAGCATCCCAAACAATGGGTGAAAATTTAATGTTTTCAATTGTATCTGCTAATTCTACTTTGGATACCAAATCGATGACTCGACAGGTCATCCAATCGGATCCCTTATGAGTTTTTTCATAAGCTAAATATCGACCATTTGGACTCATAACAAAGTTTTCAATGCAAAAGGAATTTGAATCAGATAAATTTGGATTAAGGATAACATCAGGATTTTCTTCCATCCCTTTTTGCATATATAAGACGGCTTGTTCTTCGCCCGGATTTTTTTTCGTGTAAAAATAAGATTCACCACTTTTCATGGGAATCGTATAAACATCAAAATTTATGAGATTTTGCAAAGAAGGTTTAAGTTCATTTTCGATTTTTTTTGATGTAATGTAATCTTTAAAAATTATTTTTTGTTCGCTAATCCAATCAATTGTTCGAGAATCATTTGGATTTTCTAACCACTAATAAGGATTATCTGGATTGTTAGCAAATAAAGATGTAAAGAAAGCAAAACAAAAAATTAAAAATTTGAATTTCATGAAGTTTACCAAAAATATTGGATTGATTATTTTGAGCTAAAAATATCTATTTGAAGAATTTATTTTATAGAAATTGGAAGTTATTATCCAGTACACAATCGTATGTAAATAATTTTTATTATTTACATGATTTTAATTAGATTTATTTTTTTAATTCATTTTATTAAATTTAAAGTCGACACTCCATTTCATAAACATGTTTTTCCATTCATTAGAATTTAGATGAATTTTTTTAATATTTTTTTCTAATTCTTGGCATTCAATTTGAGCTCGTGAAAAGAGAAAATGAAGATCAAAATTTTCTAGAACATTCAATGGAGTAATCTTTTTTTCTAGCCAAAAACTTTGTGCATTTTTAATCACTTCGTCAGAAATATTAATGTGATATTTTGTATTATCATTTTTCCAATTAAATGGTTGTTTGTTGCATATACTGTCGAAATGATTTTTTATATTTGATTGATCTAAAGAAGGATAGATAATTCCAAAAAACACATTTGAACTTATTTGTTTAATGTTTTTAGAGTCAGAGGATCGGCTGCAAAAAAGCTTGAGATAACTTTTAGGTAATAATTCGGTTTTTAACAACATTTTAAATAATTTATGCGGGAAAACACAACTAGGAATTTGATGGATCTTAAATGCACGGGCATTTTTAAAAGCGGATAAGATTTGATTCATTTCAAATCTAAATTCTTTTAATGGTAAATCAAAACTCCATCTACTCATTGTTTTAACTTGAGAATATTCGTCTTTGTTAAAAATTTTAATAATATTTTTATATTCAATTAAAGATTTAGGATTACCCTGATAAAACTGATCAAAAAATTTAAGAGTCCGAAATAATTCTTCAGATGAAAATTTTCCATATTGTTTTTTGAATAAAATACGCACTCCTTTAACAACTTCCCAGATACTTCTATCAGCCAAACGAAAATTTAGTTGTTGTGGAAAAGGAGTCACATCGCCATACCCAAGTACATTTCTAAGCATTGCCTGTGTTTTTTGTTTTTGCAAATTTCCAAAATGACAAGGAACTTGAATCACTAATTCACGTGGACAAGCTTTTGTTTGATCTAAAAAAAGTAGCATAAAGTTTGATGAATAGATGTGACTACGTATGTGAATGGATAATTTATTAATTGGACCGTAAAAATTTATAATCAATGGTCTGATAATGTTGCAAAATTGTTCCCAAGGATATTTCAAAGTGTTTGAACGAATAATTATTTCTGCTTCTCTATCTAGAGATACGGAATTGTTTTCACTTTCTAGATACTCTAGTAAATCTAATTTGACATATTCATAATGTCTAAAAACTAATAGTAGCCATTTAAATTTGTGGACACAATATTTTAAATCTGATTCTTGAACCACTTCATCAAGATTCACAAAATGATTAGAAATTAAGGAACACAATTGTTGAGTTAGTTTCTGTTCATTAACGAGATTGTTTATTTCTTCCTCAATAATGGCTTTTGCAAACAGCTTATAGATTGATTCGAAGTTTGCGGTTAACTTAAATAGAGTGCACTCATTTAAATTGCTTGTGTTATTTATATAAGAGTTAGCTAAGGAGATACTTGAAGTAATCATCTGATTTAATTCAGGTTTTATATTTTCATTAAATGGAAGGTAAGGATTTTGTGATAAGCCTGAAAGATTTATCGTCATTAAATTTTTAACCAGAGATTTAATTTTGTGTGTGATTAGAAAAATAATTAATATTAGATTTAGAGTTATCTTGGAAGAGATTTTAGAAATCGTTCAGTTAAAGGTGTTGATGAAATCTCATTTCACTTGATATTTAGAGTTAAAGTTTTTTAACTTCATTGCATTTAAATTTATTTATCTATTCGTAAAAGCCTTCAGAGCATTCTTTGGAGTGCTAAGGCCCTGCCCTTACAGATGGACACATCTTTTTCTTAACAACAACATTGATTAACGATTTTTTTGTAAATCAATAATGTTAAGTAATTACTGGGCATAGCCGTTACTCCTTGAAAACAATTTAACGCAGAGGCGGAGAGACAGGGAGACGCAGAGAAGAAAGTTTATAATTATATTGTTTAAATGTTCTTCCCTGCGTCTCTCTGTCTCTCCGTCTCTGCGTTAAATTGTTTTCAAGGAGTAACGGTCTATCGGACTATAAAAAAAA
>JAUXSJ010000093.1 GCA_030679615.1 Parachlamydiaceae bacterium
GCTTTCATAGCTTCGACTTGTCGAAGCGGCTAAAATTCTCATATCTGAGGCGTCATTTATCCAATCGACGTCTGATTGACTGAATGATGAGATAAAAGGGGGCATTATGAGACAATCGTTTGTTACCTTTGCGTATTTAATGGGTTTTATTTTCTTCACTCATTCAGATGCTTTTGCTGTTAATTCTAATGTAAATTCTGAATGGCAGTTATTAGAAAAAGGAAATCATCAGTTTGTCCAGGATCCCAAATTTCAAAAAGAACGTCCAGTATTAGTTAAAGGACAGAACCCAAATACCGTCATTCTTTGTTGTTCTGATTCAAGAGTCCCACCCGAACTTATTTTTAATCAAGGACTTGGAGAAATATTTGTTTCTCGAGTTGCAGGTCAAGTTGTAGACGATGTTGTTGTGGATAGCATTGAATACGCAGTGGCAACTTTTGATGTTTCTCTAGTATTGGTTCTTGGACATTCCAGTTGTGGTGCAGTTGATGGAGCTTTGAAACGCTTAAGAAAAAATAGGGGTGTTGTTGATTCTCCAGGTAAAGGTCATTTAAATGCAGTATTGATTCCGATAGAAACGGCTATTGTTCGTTCTGGAATTAATATTTATGCCAAAGATTCCTTGAAACAAGCGACCAAAGCCAATGTTCGATACATGGCTGACCAGCTGATTAGCCGATCCTCTATGATTAGAGAAGGTGTGAAAAACGGAAGAGTGAAAGTGATTGGAGCGAAATATTCCTTGAAAACAGGAAAAGTCAAACAGCTATTCGTAATTGAATAGCTGTTTGTTTAAAAAATTACTAAGCATTTCTTTTGTTGAAAATTAATTCATTTATTTTGATCTGACTTAATAATGCCTTTTTATCATCTTCTTCATGACGTTTCGATAGAACGTTTAAAGGAATAGTGATTTTTGCATTGAAATCCATATAATGGTCTATAACCGGATCACCCCATGTTGGTAATGCAAAAGGGATGCTCGCTTTAACTGAATAAGTGATTTTTTCAAGATCAATATTAATATTTACTTGAATGTTTCCTGGTGTTCCGTAAAATCCAACAGGTAAACTATATTTGTCTAAAATATCTTGATATTCTTTTGTTAATTCTCCGGTCTTCTTATCACGTGCTTTTTCTTCTATTATGTCTTTCATTGCTGTTGGTAATTTTTGACCCGCAATACTCATTAAATTAATCATGCTATGATTGGACTCATTTTTGATTTCATCGTCCCTTATAATATTTTCACTAGCGTTTTCGATTTTATTGTTATGTTTACTAATGTCAGTTTTATCAAATAACATATACTGGATTAAACTTTTATTTGTTTGAGCCTCTTTTGTAGTTAAGAAAGTATCTTTGGTAACCCCATATTCTTTTTCATTGACTATATAAGAGCCTCTCTTTAAATCTTCAACGAAATCATCTTCTAATTTTTCATTAGGTTTTATAATTAAATCGGCAATTTTGGTTTTAGCTAAGTTGTTTAAATTGCTTGCTGTTGAATCATTTCCTTTATTAACAACACCTTCATTTTTAACAACAGCATCATAAAATAAATGAGTAACTATACCTGCTATTCCTCCAACCACAGCACCCACTGTAGTTAAAATAGGTATTGCTATAAAACCTGCCCCAGCTGTTGCTGCTGTTAGTCCTGTTCCTGCTCCAGCTCCAGTAAATCCACCGGCTGCAAAACCAAGTAAAAAAGATTTAAATAAATCGTTACATTTTTTGTCAGTAGAAGATAATAGTTTTGCCTTTGGCTGGTTACTTGATTTAACATTTGAAATTTCAGCACTAGCATTAAAAATTTGATTAATTTGATCCATAATAAATTACCTTTTTGTAAAGATATTTACCTTATTATAAATCCATAACTATTAAGGTTTATTAAAGAGATTTATAAGCTTTGTTTAATTTTAATATTCATGAAATCAGAGGAAAAACTGTGCCTAAAAAAACAACAACTTTGTATAATTGATGCTAGCTAAAGTTTTAAGGGATAATAAGGACTTTAAGCCTTTTTGCAGTCTTTCAGACTGCGACATTATGTTTATTTTACCCAGGGCATCGACCTAGGAGAAAATAAAAAATTATATCGCAGTCTGAAAGACTGCAATAAGATTAAGCGAATAGCATTAACCTAAAGGATCATAGGAACTTAATTTAGTCCCTAAGGTCCTTAAAAAAAACAAAACAATCCATTTACCAAGAGACACTCATGAACCACGAAACACAAACTCGTATTAAAGATATCCACGAAAGGCTCGTTCAAATGTCGAGGTATCTTTGACTTAGCTTCGAAGGAAGCGCGCGTAAAAGAACTCGAAACGCTCATGGAAGACAATGATTTTTGGCTTGATACCGATCATGCTCAGCAAATCATTAATGAATGCAATCAATTGCGTGAATGGACAGTCCCTTATAACGATTTAAATAATCGTTTAGATAACATTCAAACTCTCCTCCCAGAAGCCTATGAATTAAAAGAGGAATCCCTTGTAGAAGATTTACTCAATGATTTAATTAACATTGATAAAACTTTAAGTGACCTAGAAGTCCGTCGCATGCTTGCTGGGGAACTCGATAACAAAAATTGTTACCTCACCATTAATTCTGGTGCAGGAGGAACAGAAGCCTGTGATTGGGCTCAAATGCTATCAAGAATGTATCAACGCTGGGCAAACAAAAAAGGTTGGCGTGTAGAAACAGTCGATTTTGTGGAAGGTGATGTCGTCGGTCTTAAAAGCATTACTCTAAAATTTGAGGGAAAATTTGCTTATGGATACGCCAAAGCAGAAAAAGGTGTTCATCGATTAGTTCGGATTTCACCTTTTGATAGCAATGCAAAAAGGCATACTAGTTTTGCTTCCATCGATGTCACACCTGAAATAACTGATGACATAAAAATTGACATTCGACCTGAAGATATAAGAGTCGACACCTATCGATCATCAGGTGCTGGTGGGCAACACGTCAACAAAACAGATTCTGCTGTTAGAATGACACATATTCCTTCAGGAATTGTTGTGACTTGTCAAAATCAAAGAAGTCAGATTCAAAATCGTGAAACATGTTTACACATGCTTAAATCTAAGCTTTATGAGCTTGAAGTTTTGGAAAGACAAAAATCGATTGATAATTTAAAAGGGGAAAAAATGGAGAATGCGTGGGGGAGTCAAATACGCAATTATGTTTTTCAGCCCTATACTTTAGTAAAAGATACTCGTACCCAATATCAATCGGGGAATGTACAAGCTGTAATGGATGGTGAAATTGATGAGTTCGTCAATGCTTTCTTATTAATGAATGTTTAAAAAAGGTTAAATGATGTCTAAAAGCATAGAAAATTTACCAAATGAGATAACTGTTAGATATACACTTCCTTCTGACGGTGTATATTTAAAATTATGGTTAATGGATGAGGGAACTCAAAAATCTTTCCCTATGGCTAATGAAATGGAAATAGATGACGCCGTTAACCGTTGGATTGCCTTTTCAAAATTTAAATGTAGCTTGACTGTCTTAGTAGATAATATTCCGTCAGGAATTGCTACTCTTTATTTACAGCCTTATGGTAAACTAGCGCATCAATGTGAATTCGGTATCATTGTAGATCCCAATTGTCGAAATTTGGGGATTGGAAGCTACTTAATGAACTGTCTCATACATTTAGCAAAAACAAAATTTAAAATTGAACTGCTGCACCTACAAGTGAATGGTGAAAATCAAGCCATGAATTTGTATAAACGATTTGGATTCAAAGAGTTCGGAAGGCAAACTTCTTGGCTTAAAGAAGGAGATCGTTACGGGACCAGGGTATTTATGGAAAGATTTATTTAAGGACTATGTTTCACAATAATTTGCACGCTTTGTCTCTCCAAGAAAAATTGGAAAATGAGTTGGGGAAAAAATTAAAACTTAAAATTAACGATAATCGTTCAACGATGCTTAGTGTTAAATGGGAAGCTGATTATACAAAAGTTTCTTTACACAAAATGTTTTTGAAAGCTCCGCAAAATATAATGCAAGCCTTAGCTTGTTATTTGAAGGGTGAACATAAGGTTTTAGCACCCTCTATCAAGAATTATATTGAAACACAAGTCAGTCGTCTTGATTATTCTCATGAATTAGATTTATCGAAATTAGAGACCAAAGGAAAATTTTACGACATTCAAAAAATTTATACTAACTTGAACCAAGAATACTTTGACGAGCCCTTAAATTTGCATATCACTTGGTTTGGAGATGGTCAAAGAAAAAAATGTAATCGCATCACATTTGGTTTATTTCATGATCCCTTACGTTTAATTAAAATCAATCGATTACTTGATCACCGAGAATTTCCAGAATTTTTGGTTTCTTATGTGATTTATCATGAAATGGTTCATTATGTTTGTCCCGCTTTTGTGGATAAAAAAGGTCAAAAGCACATTCATAGTAAAGAATTTAAAGAAGTTGAAAAACGACATAAAGATTTTTATCGCGCTCAGCAATGGATTCGTGATCACAAAAATGATATATTCAATGCGACCTTTTAATCATATCAATGCATAGGTATTTAAATGGCTGGACATAGTAAATGGGCAAACATTAAACATCGAAAAGATCGAGCAGATAAGAAAAAAGGTAAAATTTTTTCTCGTGTTGCTAAAGAAATTATTAGCGCGACAAAATTAGGCGGACCTGATCCAAAGTCTAATCCAAGATTGCGATTAGCCTTGCAAAAGGCACGCATCGTCAATATGCCAAATGATAATATCGAGAGAAATATTAAAAAAGCTTCTAGCGCTGATCAAGCCGATTATCATGAATTGACATACGAATTGTACGGCCACGGTGGGGTTGGAATTATAGTTGATGTCATGACCGATAATAAAAATAGAATTTCTTCTGAAATGCGCATTGCAACAAATAAGAGGGGAGGAACGATCGCAAACCCTGGTTCTGTGGCTTTTAATTTTGATCGCAAAGGTGTTTTACAAATTTCTAAGAAAAATGCCATCGAAGATGAATTATTTTTGGCATCAACAGAAGCTGGTGCAGAAGACTTTGAAGCTACGGATGATGCATTTATTATCACAACAGATCCATCACAACTCTATGCTGTAAGAGATGCTATTAATCATTTAGGATTCGATTGCGAAGAAGCGGAATTAGAAATGATACCTAAGGTTTATGTCGAATGTGATACAGAAATAGCTAAAGAAAATTTTGCATTAATAGATTGGTTAGAAGATTTGGAAGATGTAGATGCTGTTTATCACAATATGAAAGCACCTGAATAGAAATTCCGAAAAGGTGTAAACAAGACAATGGATGATGTGTCTATTAATATTGTTCAATCCAATTGTTTTTATTGTTTCGAGCCACTAGTTGTTCCAGTCCAATTAGAATGCGGTCATCAATTTGATTTAGATTGTCTTATTGATAGAATTGGGAAATTTCAAACTTGTCCTGTTGATCAGAAACCAATTGATCTATCTAAAATTAAATATTTTAATGATGATGAAGAATTAAAAGATAAATATATCAAAATTAATGTTCATTCTTTAGCTGGAGGTACATTTTCATTACATGTATTACCTGCAACTAAGATTAAAAAATTGAAAAAAAATCTTTCATTCAAACATGGGCTATTTAATGCAAAAACAATAGATAGCTTTTTACAAGAGGTCTTTAAAACCTCTACATTTTTCAAAAAATATAACTACGTATTATCTGATCCAAGAGATATAACACTCATATATAATTCATTGACTACAAACAAACTTCTACATAGTGATAAAACGTTTGAGAATATTGGGATGGAAATTGGGAAAGAATATAAAGTCACTTGTTGTTTTAGAATGATCTCTTGTTGTGATTATTGTTATGAGACTCGTGATAATAAAATAATGATGGCATGTCATCAATCAAATTGCATAAACCTTCAGGTTCAGCGAGCCGGCATTTCATAGCTTAGGTGAGTGTGGCTACTTCTGGTTGAAATCATGCAGCACATTTTCTATACAATCTTTTGACTTAAGAAAAAAAGCCGTGATAA
>JAUXSJ010000270.1 GCA_030679615.1 Parachlamydiaceae bacterium
ACGAATTGACCCACAGAATTTTTTTTAGAAGATTTTCCATAAGCTGTCATGCTTCTGAGCATATTTTCACATTTTATTTATTTGTTATTTTAAATTTTTAACGCAGAGACGGGGAGGCGGGAAGACGCAGAGAAGAACATTTTAAATTATAATAATTTACCTTTTCTATCTAAATATTTTCTCTGCGTCTCCCCGTCTCCCCGTCTCTGCGTTAAATTGTTATAAAAAGTTATGGGTAATAGATGTCACCGGCTCTACGTTAAAAGGTCTTTGCAAAATTAACACAAAGATACTTATTATCGTGCCTAGGAGATTCGTTTTTTGTCAAGGCTCTAAAGATTTGTCCGACAAAAGGTCATTCCATAAAGCAACCCACAATTTCCTTCAATGAGCACTTCGCCGCAGCGTCGCAACGTCGAACCTGATGTGAGAACATCATCAATCAGTAAAATCGTCTTTCCTTCTAATTGACTCCCCTTTTTTAACACAAAGGTTGTCTTTTCTAAGGTTTTCCTCAATTCCATGGATAACGCCGCCTGACTATAATCACCCAATTTTCTTGTTAATACTTTAGAAACGGGTCGATTAAATATTTTTCCAATTTCTTGGGCTAACAATTCGCTTTGATTATAACCTCTCTCAAGCCAATGCGTCATACTCAAAGGAACAGGAACAATCATATCTGGCAAAGGCCAATTTAGATTATGCCATTGTGCAACAAATAAAGAGCCCATTCCTTTCGCTAAATAAGGTTGGTTTCCATATTTTAATCGTTTCACTAATGTGGAAGCCGGTCCTTCATAATCAAAAACAGAGCCTATGCGATAAAAGGGTGAAGGATGTTGAATACATTCTTGACATGTAAAAGCATGTTCTTCGTGCAATTCATTAAAACAAGTTGGACATCTTAGCGTAGAGTCAATTAATTCTAAAAGAACACTGCACGAATCACACAATACTTTAAAATCTGATGGCAAAAGAACACGACAATGAAGACATTGGTTGGGATATAGAAGATGAAACAGGGATTGTTGAAACAATCCCCAAGCATTCTTAAGGGAGGTTTTTCTTAGAAAATTTTGGATTAATGGCACCAATGTGTAATTCTTCCCCTGTCCATTTCAAATATTCATTTTCTAAAAACTGAGGGATCTCGGAGTGATATTGAGGAAAATGATCAACTAACCATTTATTAATACGCCAAATCACAATTTGAAGATCATGCTTATAATATTCGACATTCTTGATTTTTTCTGTACGACATAATTGACCCACATCTAAATGAAAAGCCTGATCACCATTGATTCCGTCATCAATGAATCCTGTATTATGCGTTACACCATGATCCATATCAAACATTCCTTGTCGATATTCACTTACGTACATACCTAGTAATGTTGAAATGGTTGATTTTACTTTCTGAATATTACCACGCTCAAGAAGTCGACTTAATCGACTGCTTAAAACTTCTCCTTTTTTTTGCAAAACAAAATAGACATCGTCCAAATTAATATGCCATGTTCTACCGATTTTATCTGTAACAGTGACATTTTTTTTGAAAAAGTTTGTTGGCGTTAAATGAACATACACTAACTGAGTTTCATTCTTTACGACTTTATAAGCCAAATCGTACCCAATGAACACATTCATGAGCCTTTTTTGTCTTCGTTCAATGCATGTGTTTTTAAACTCTAAAAAAGGAAAAACAGGTGGGATTAAATTCACGAATAAAGTAGGCCTTAAATTTTTAAATTTAAAAAATTTAATGACATATTTATCATCTTCGCTAGAAAAAACATAAGATTGAGCCCCTTTACCCAAATAATGGAAAGGTTGATCAAGTATGTATGTAAGATGATTTTTTTCTTCATCCGTTGTATTCACCGGTTGCCAAAATGATTCAAAAGGAAAATCCTCAGGAAACTCATGGTGAATATTGCCCATACGAAAATCATCTGTCAGATAATCATAAAATTTAAATAGTCCAAAACTACAAACGCCCATTAATAAACAAATGGAGCTTATTTTAAATAATTTATTTTTCATGATTAAAAACCTTATCTTTAGAATGAATTTTAATCACTTCTCCTTCACGAATCAATCCTTTTTTTCTATTTAATGGTTTTATATCTCCTTCAGGTAAGACATTTAATAATTTGATCAAATCAGGATATCGAGTTCCTTCCAAAATTTGGAACGGACCTGGATTTTCAATAGCTCCTTCGATGATGATTGTGAGCCATTTTTTGTAAGGAATTTGGATTTGTTGGAGATTTTTTAATTTGGATTTTTGTTTCACTTTACTTAAATTAGCCTCAGGCAATGGCTTTACCTTATTTAATAAATCTTGAATTGTCGATTTAATAGGTAAATCATATGCCCCTGGAAATTCTACAGCTCCACTAATGGTAACGGTTAAGATTCCTTGTTCTTTGATTTTTGTCGAATTGGTTGTGTGTGATTCATTCCAACTGGGTGCGGATGAAGGTTTCAACCATGCAAATAATGAAATAACGAGTAAAATCAAACAAAAAAGGAGAATCACTAGCCACTCATAAAATGGTAAATGTTTTTTTTCTTCTTGTTCCATGAAGATTAATTTGTTTTAGGCATGAAGAAAGTGCTTATGACTCCTGTAAACTTTGCAATAAACATAAGTCTGTCAATCGTTTTTTGTTTACAAGCAAACAAAGTGGATGCGTAATAAGTTGCTTCGGCGAATCCAACAATACCCGACAAAAGGGCCACCTTTAATTTATTCCGTTTTTTTTCATTAAAATCGCCTTTTTTTATTAAAATTATATATTTTTCAACATTAGAAGCAGTTTGATAGAGATATTTGTAAAACAAACAGCTGTTCACCCATCTATCTATAGACTGATTTGGAACCCATTGTAGTAAAGGAAGCTTTCCGAGTTGCCTCGCATATTTTTCTAAACAAATTAAATTCAATTCTTGTAAAGCTGCAGGAAAGTAGAGAACATCTGCAGCCATTGAAAAAATTTCGCTCATTGAAGCAATAGCACTTTGATTTTTATCAAATCTACGAATATTTCCAAGCAATTGAAATATTCCCAATGCATCGATAAGCTGAGATTTCCCTAAAGTATTGTTTAGTACAGGTAAAAAATTTTTATGTTTTAATTCGTTACTTACATTAATTCCAGAATGGCCTAACAAGGAAAATAATTGAATAGCTTGAAAAAAGTCACATACAGAGTCTATCTTTTCGGTGACATTGATAAGAGTGTTGTTTTTCCAAAAAGCATTCCAATAGGGTGAAATAGTATTAGAAACATGCATCATGTTAGATTTGACCTTATATAGTATTTTAAGTTGATTTTTTATTTAGAAAGTAAATTAGATAGGGTAATTCCATTTTTTCATTGTTGAGTCAGTCAATAAGAATGACCTCTTAAACTCTCCGTTCTAAGGTTAAACATCGCTGAAGTTTGTCATAATCCTCCATAAGTGATTCTGTCGTTGCTACCGCAGCTCGATTAGATGTTGTTATTATACCCCACGTTCCACTCAGGACTATCGGCCTTTCATTTCACGTGGGGCTACATGCTTTCATCGCTATCGCCATTTGTGTCACTATACATAAATTAATTTAGTGCGAATCGAATCGCGACAGCGATGAAAGCATGTAGCCCCACGTGAAATGAAAGGCCGATAGGTCTGAATGAAACGTGGGGTATAATAACATCATCTAATCGAGCTGCGGTAGCAGCGACAGAATCACTCACTAGGATAAGCCATCACTGTCGCTTTTAATGACTAAGCACTTACCATTTTTTTGCAAAACTTACTGCAAAAGCGGCATTATTTCTTATCGCATTGATAAAGATAATCGTGACCTTATTTGAGCAGAAGTGACCAAAAACTATAGCGCGTCCTATACTAGCTGTCAAGAGACATAAAGTTTCCCAATGAAATTGTTTACGAAAAGATTTTGATTTTTCTTCATTTTCATTTTTATGTACCCATTCATGACAAGTCTTTCCTATCCAGTCGTAAACTTGTTTCATAGAACCTAGACAAAAGAAAAACTCACCCGGTGAGTTGGCAATTAAATTTAACAGAGGCGCTTGAGAAAGGCGAATGATGTTTCCATTCCATTTAAAAAGAGGAATAGAACCTGTGGCAATAGACATTTGAGTGAATAATGGAATTTTCCAAACACCTATTCTATGAAAATACCCGCCGGTATAGCACAATCCCCCTAAAAGAAGGATGAGCTTACTCAAATCAAAAGTACTTTTTGGATTTTGTGAAGTAAAAGTACCAACAAAATAATAAAGAGATTTGCCAGCTCCAAATTCAGCTAAAGCTTT
>JAUXSJ010000273.1 GCA_030679615.1 Parachlamydiaceae bacterium
ACGAATTCCGACACCTTGTAATTCTTCAAAATGAGTAATCGATTTAAAATAAGTTAGATCATGGCTACGAATAAGAACCCAGAACCACTCGGGTAACAGTTCGGTCACACTTAAACTAGGTTTATCTTTTTGATCGATATAGGTTTCAATGACATCAAGATTTTTCCTAACTCTACTTTTTTCATTTATTAATAGTTCTTTATTTTTTAAGCAATTCTGAATGTTTTTAAATTCAATAAATTGTATTGAATAATCATCATACTCATTAAAAAAACTTTTAATTGCCTTACAAGTTAAATGTTCAGATCTCATATAAATCGCACGAAGTTCTAATAGTTTTGCTTCTAATAAATCAAATTCGTGTTGTTCAATTAAAAATTGAGATTTAATTTTATCGATCTCTAATATTAAAAATTCCACTAAAGAATCCTGGTCAGAATTTAGATAATTCACACTAAATTCTAATAATTTTGCCTCAAATTCTGCATTTAAATTTTTTTTATTTGGATAATTAGATTGAATTTTATCAATCTCCATCATGAATAAATCCAATTCTTTAAATTCCATTGTAGAACTTTTTTTCGACTCCATAATGGCATGTATTTTTAATAAATTTTTTTGTAATGAATCATAATATTGAATGATTGAAGAATTGGATATAATTTCATTAATCTTCAAATCTAAGTGTTTCATTTTTTCTGTAAAATCATTCATCGAACTTTTAAGGAATGTAATTTTTTGATCCACAAAACCATGAAATTGATCCGATGAAAGTGATAAAAAAATCATTACAATTTGATCAAGTCGAATTTTATGATCCGTTAATTGATGAAGTGTGTCATAGAAATTATCCCAAAAAGGAACCATTAAAAATTGAAGCTGTTTATCAGTAAATACAATAGCTAATGAAAATAAAATATCTCGACGAAATTCATCTTTTGCAAGCATAGCCATTAAAACAGGAGGAATTTGATGGATAAAAGGTTCATGAATTTCAATGACTTCAGGTTCAGTAAATAATTGAAGTAATTTTTCAAAACAGCGATCAATTGTATATTCCTCAATCACGTTCATTACATTATCATCTATCATTTGAAATTCATTTATTTTTTCACTCCAAGAAAAATTAAGGGTCATTACTTGTTCGAGAGCTTCTTTTGAAGGATGTTGGTGCCATGTTTCTAAAAATTGAACAATACTAGAATCTATCTCCATTGAATCGAAAATCTTTTTTCGAATATTTTCATAATCCCCTACAATCAATTCAACGAAAGTATTTTCTGGTAAACAATGAAATAAATAACCCCCACACATAGGTTGGGTAGTACCTAAAATTTCTTTGATAAAATATCGTAATGAATCCTCTTTAATATAATTGCAAAGTAATTTTAAAATTCTTATGCGTTCATTAAAACTATTGTTATTTTCAAAAATAAGCTCGCACCATGTGGCTAAACTTGTAAAATCTTTATTATAACTATCAAAAATCTGATTGAGAATTTCATCGTTAAATACCTCTAAAAGGTAAACTTGATTTCTGTTTCTCATATCTGAAAATTTCTCAAGTAAACAATCAACTGAATTCGCATCCTGAAAAAAATGATTTAACACCTCTTTCACAAATTTTTGAGATTGATGTTTCTCAACTGGAGAATCCATTGCTTCAAGAATATCATCTATACATTGTTCAGTAAAATTGTTGTTTCCGTAATCAGATTCAAATACCAATGCATAATATTGATCAGAATCGAGTTCCAAATCTATCAATATTAATAAAAAAAAAACCCACTCATGATGCTTTAAATTAGAATTGAAATAATTCACTACTTCTTTTTGTTGATCGTCAGATAAAACATCTAAAATGAATTGAATATACATATAAGAAGGATGGTTTGTGGACACAAAAGGACCACTCCATACATCCTGAATAATTTTTGAATAACCCTCAGCCAGCACGCTACACCATTCCTTGTCAATAAAATCTTTAAATAGTTCTATTTTTTGATTTTCATTAAGTTGCTGAACTAGAGCCATAAAGATGTTGGGAAAATCACTGATTAATTGGCATCTTGTTTCAAGAGGTATCCATTGAATACCATCAAAGGTATTATCATTGCTAAAAAAATGAGGAAATTGTTTGTAAGTCACATAGTATTCGTTAAGGAATTCAAGAATAAAAGATAATTTTCCCATATTCTTAAAACTATTTAAAACATTCGCATCTGAATAAGGGTTTTGATAAACAAAATCTGCCCAATCAGCCAGGTTCCATTGCGAAGAATCAATAAACTGAATTGTATTTGATGAATTGGGGTTTTCAAATGTTATCGATGAGTTATTCATATTCTTCTCCTTTTGAAATGCTGTTAATTCTTTGAGCATTGAATAAGACAATCAAACTGCTGACTACCATGGCGCTGGCTGCAAAAAGAGGAGAAAGCCACCCTATTATTGCGAGACCTATTCCACAACAATTATAAAAAAAAGCCCAAAAAAGATTTTGCTTAATAATTCGATGACTTAACCTAGCAATTTTTTGTAAATGGGTAAGCATATGAAAGTTTCCTGTTGTCAAGAGCAAATCAGAAACTTGTATAGAAATATCACTCGCTGATACGACTGCGATGCCCACGTGAGCTGTCGTTAATGCTGGAGCATCATTAATGCCATCTCCTAACATCGCTACTATATCCCCTTGTTTTTTCAAACGTTCAATAAATTCTTTTTTCTGAATAGGATATTGCCCTGAAAACCACTCCTGAATTCCACAAGCTTTTGCCACTTTTTCAACTGGAATTGCTCCATCTCCTGAGATTAGCAATGTTTTTAATGAAAGAGAAGTAATAAATTCTTTAATTCCAGATCGTAATCGATCTCCTAATAAAAGAGTCGTTAAGCATTTTTTTTCGTTACAAAAATACACTGCGCTTAAAATCTTCGTCGAATCATGAAATCCTTCATTAGTCAAAACTATCCCTTGTTCAGTTATAAATGTTTTTGAACCTAAATAATAAGATTCACCTAAAAATGTTCCTTTAATACCCTTTGCAACAAACTCCTCTAATTTTTCAAATGACTTTCCGGGAAGAGAAAGCGCTTGATTCAAAGCTTGAGAAATGGGATGCATGGACTGTGAAACTAATCCTTTTAAAATGGATTTTTGTTCTTCATTTAAGGCTTCCATCCCCTGACACACCTCAAATTTCCCCTCAGTCACTGTTCCTGTTTTATCAAAAACAAAAACTGTTTCTTTTCCTAAAAAAGAAAGTGCTTGTCGATTTCTAACAATAACACCCATTTTTGCTAAATTATTTAATACATAGGCTTCAACCAATGGAGCGGCTATTCCAATGGCACAAGGACAGGAAATCAATAATACAGAAATCATCCGAATCATCGCTGTTTGCATAACTGTTTGAGTGCCATCTGTTATTCCAAAAATCCAACAACTTATCCCTGTTAAAATTGCGATAACAAAAACAATAGGAACAAACCATCGAACAAGTTGATCCACTAATTTGATTGATTGAGATTTATGGCTCATCTCTTGACTAACCATTTCTATAATTTGATGCAGGGCAGTTTGTTCTAAAGTAGCAGAGATTTGAATGACTAAATGTCCTTGTTGAAGAACGGATCCTGCTAAAACAGAATCCCCCATGTTTTTTTCAACTGGCATGGCTTCTCCAGTCATAATCGATTCATCACAACCCCCTTTTCCATTAATAACTACCCCATCTAATACAATTTTTTCTCCCATATTCACAATCAAGGTATCACCAGGAACTATCTCTTTAATTGGGACAAATCGCTCTTCTCCGTTAGGAAATTTTTTTCTTCCTTTCCTTGGTAAAGATAAAGTTAATTTTACTAAAGCATCTTTAGCAGAAAACTTTGCTCGGGATTCGATGATTTTTCCCAATAACACAAAAACAATGATGACGCTCATCGAGTCAAAATACACATACGGACTACCATGAAGGAGCTCATAAACAGATAAAAAAGTGGCTGTACTTACCCCTAAACAAACCAACGCTTCCATTCCCCATACACCGACTCTCAAGCCTGTGTAAAAACGTCTCCAAATTGGCCAAGCGCTATAAAAAATGACAGGTAAAGATCCATACAATGAAAGCCAAGCAAATAATGATGCGTACCCTTCGGTTTCCTCACCAAAATAGGTAGCGTATATAGGATAAGAAAACATCATGATGTTTAATGAAAAGAAGGCTGCTACAATAAAGCGAAGCAATAACGAGCGGCTAATAGCTCGATTTCGAGGATCGTCAAAGGCACGGGGCACATAACCCATTTGAGAAATTAATCGCAAAATTTTTTCTTTAGAAATAAACCGCGCTGTAAATTGAATAGAAGCTAAATCTGTGGAATAATCAACAACACACGATTTTACTCCTTTTTCTCTCATTAAAATGAGATGAATCACATATGCGCAAGATGGACACCACATTTCATCAATGATTAAATGTAGTTTTTGAAATTCATGACTGGAAAGAGTTGCGTCTTCCTTTTTTAAATATTCTAAATTTGGATTTGTAATCAAACCTGATTTAAAAGCTTGCTGGAAAACTGGGTGGTCTTGATAATTTTCCAAAGAATTTTGTGATTCTAAAATCTGATAAACAACCTGACACCCTTTACAACAAAAGGATAAATTGTCTTCATCCATTCGAAGCCAATTACTTTGAAGAGGAAATTGACATAGCGCACACGACTCTTTTAATAGAGTGGATTCCATATAAATCTTTGGGTTTTCGATGTCATACGTATAGTCTATAATGCCGCAAAAATTAACCACTGAGATCACTGAGAAAGAATCATTGAGACTGCATTAAGACTTTTACTTTTCTCATTCTTTCTCTGTGTTTCATTAGTCAAACTTATTTTATCTATAACGTAAGTAACCTGAGCATTTTTTGGAGTACGAAGGCCCTGCCCTTCGTATTACCCATAACTTTTTTTAACAATTTAACGCAGAGACGGGAAGACGGAGAGACGCAGAGAAATTTTTTAAATAACAAAGGTGAGTTATTATAATTTAAAATGTTCTTTTCTGCGTCTCTGCGCCTCTCCGCCTCTGCGTTAAATTTAAAAAAAAATTATGGGTAATAGGATGGGCCTTGCCTTCGCTTTTGTATAGTTCAGACACCCACTTATATAGCTTTCAATTGCGCTTCTATATATTGAATTGATCGAGTCGAAAATAACACCAAATCATCTCGACATTCTCGCTGAAAAAAAGCGAAGGCAGAGCCTTCGCACTCCAAAAAATATTCTTTGAATTTTCTAAACGAAGCATATCCTTAGAATTGTGGGATGATCGACAGTTCTTTTTCATTAACTAAGTAACAATTGTTTTTTAAAGGTTTATATATTATAATATATAAAAAGAATAGTAATAATTGTTTTAATTTTGAGGATAAATGAAACTTCGATTAGCTTATTATGGTGATGAGATATTAAGAAAAAAAACAACTCCTATCGATGATATTGATTCTACTATTCTTCAATTAATTGAAGATATGACTGAAACAATGCAAGCTTCCAACGGATGTGGTTTAGCTGCACCACAAGTTCATCAATCCTTATCCCTCTTTATCACTAAAATTCCTAAATATAATGATGATGATGATGAAAAGGTGGATTCCGGAGAATTAAGGGTTTTTATCAACCCAAAAATTATTTCTTTTTCAGAAGAACTTTGGCCTTACGAAGAGGGCTGCTTATCTATACCAGGAATGCGAGCAGTTGTAGATCGCCCTTTAAAAGTGACGATTGAAGCGATTGATCAACATGGTCAGATATTTACTGAAGAATTTGAAAAATTTGATGCTCATGTGATCATGCATGAAAATGACCATCTCAATGGTGTTCTTTATATTGATCGTTTGCCTCCAAAAAAGAGAAAATCAATTGATCAATTCCTCAAATCTCTAAAAAAGAAGCACAAGAGTGCTTGACGACTTATAAAAAGTACAAGAAAAACGATAAATGTATCGGAATAGATGTCCCTTTAAACGCAGAGGCAGTGAGACGCGAGAGACGGGGAGAAAAACATGTTAAAGAATAGAAAAATAAATAATTTTTATATTTAAAATGTTTT
>JAUXSJ010000281.1 GCA_030679615.1 Parachlamydiaceae bacterium
ATCAGGCCGTCCCAGCTTGAATCTATTTTGGCTATCAGGCCGGGACGGCCTGACTACCTTGAGACGTCCTGGCTACATCCTTTTGACGCATTCGCGGCTTTTTTTCCTAGATCCAAAAGGCTTAAGTAGACATCCTAGGAACATTTTGGTTTCAATAAACTAAAAAATCCATATTGAGAATTTATGAAGTGGCATGTACAAGTTTTGCTAAAGTATGCAAAGTTGGATTTTTGCTTTTAAAAGCATGATAAATTGTCGTCCTAGGTAAGTTATGTTCTTTTGCAAGTTGACTCTTATTTTTTGCTCTTAGATGAGCTTCAAGAATTTCAATGACTCCATCAGGATCATTTTCTTTTAAGCATTCCCAAACAGCTTGAGCAATCAATTGTTCATCCAATAAGTATTTACGGGGATTGTATTCACGAGGTTGTTTTTTTAATTTAGTCATTGATCCAATCTTTGTAAATTTTTTCCGCTTGGTTAATGTCTTTGTTTTGACCATTTTTATTTCCTCATAAAAGTAACAACACTTGAGTCGTTGGTATGAAAGAGTAATATATCCTCCTTCCATTTTCCCATCGAAGTTCCCAAACTTTGTTTTTTACCTGTTTGTGATCTCCGAAATGCCCATCTTCTTGGATATTTTCAATTCTTTTAGCAATTTGAACTCTTGATCTAGCTGTTTCTTCTTCGAGCCAATCTTCAAACTCTTCTGTTATTAAGATTTTGTATTTCATCTTTATTGTACCATATATTGAACAATTTATCTATTAAGAATTGACTTATTCAGTGACAAATTTTAAAAAATTTTACTTTAATCATGGGAGTTTTTCAATTTAATTCTTGTTATTTCTTAGTCTTGCGAAAGCAATCATGCCTATCTTGTTTATTTTTGTTTTACTGAAATATTTTTAACTCGACATCCATGTTTTTCGATCCCGCGAACTTTTTACGGCATTGATGTGAAATTAATCTTTTCCCTTAAGTGCGAAACTTTTATAATCATTCTATTATTGATTAAATAATTTTTTTTAAATGTTTATAAACGAGGGGTAATTGAGTGGGGGAAAATGAAAATTCTGTCCCAACAGGAAGGGTTTTTTCTGGAATTTGTTTAGTCGCTGGAACTTGTATTGGTGGTGGTATGCTTGCCCTCCCAGTAGCCACTGGCGTGAGTGGCTTTCTTCCTTCTGGATTGATCATGGGGATTTGCTGGATTGCAATGACATTGTCAGCTCTTCTTTTATTAGAGGTTAATTTATGGTTAAAAGAAGGTGCTCATGTCATTACCATGGCTTCTACTTTCTTAGGACCTATTGGAAAAATTGTTAGCTGGATTGTCTATTTATTTATTTCCTATGCATCCATCATTGCTTATACCTCTGCAGGAGGGTCTTTAGTCATCAATGGATTAGAAAGTTTCGATCACATGCAAATTTCTAGAGAAATAGGCTGTCTAATTTTTATTGTTGTTTTTGGCGGACTCATCTATTTCGGTAATAAAATTGTTGGTCGTGTGAATTCTGTTTTATTTATAGCCATGATCATCGCTTATTTTGCTCTCATTTGGTCTGGATTTTCTGAAATAAAGCTTGAACTTCTTTCTCATCGAAATTGGTCAACATCTTTTCTAGCTATTCCGTTGTTGTTGACAACGTTCAGTTTTCAAACCATGCTTCCAAGTTTAACTCCATACCTAAAACGGAATGTTAAAGCTCTTCGTTGGGCTATAATCGGTGGAACAACAGTAACGCTCATTATTTATTTATTATGGCAATTATTGGTCTTAGGTGTTGTCCCCGTTTCTGGTCCGCATAGTTTAGTGGATGCTTTAGAAGCAGGCGAACCCATTACTCAATTTTTAAGAAAGCATGTTCAGGGCGAATGGGTTTCTATGATCGCTGAATATTTTGCTTTTTTTGCACTGGTAACTTCATTCTTTGGTATGGCTTTAGGGTTATTTGATTTTTTATCTGACGGACTCAAAATTCCGAATCAGGGTAAAGGAAAACTTATTTTAAGTTTACTCATTGTTATTCCGACTTTCGTTTTTGCAGCTTACTTTGATAGGATCTTTTTTCTTGCTTTAGATTCTTCTGGCGGGTATGGCGATACGATTATAAATGGGATTATTCCTGTTTTAATGGTTTGGGTTGGTCGTTATATTTATAAATTTCCTGATGATCACCGCACTCCGGGCGGAAAACCTCTTTTAATTTTTGTTTTATTATTTTTTGTCAGCGCGCTTGTTTTAGAGATACTCATTCATACAGGCACGATCTGTTCATTTTACGAGGCATGTATCGATTTTGCAGCTTCTCAAAAACAAATTTAACTTGAATGACATATTAAGGATTAGTGATGAATAGATTTATTATAGCCTTTAAGGCCTTTATAAAGGCCTTTAAAAATCCAGTTAAAGGTCAGCAATTTTTAGATGGTCCATTAAAAGATGTATCTCAAAAAAAAGATTTCTCTCATCTTCAATTATTAAGCTCACTACAACACGCAAGTCGATTTATCGATTTTCTTAAAGAAGATTTAAGTAGCTTTAATGACGCTCAAGTCGGTGCTGTTGTTCGGAAAATTCATCAAGATTCTGCAGCGTTGATTGAAGATCTTGTCACCATTAGGCCTTTAAAAGAAGAACAAGAAGGCAGTGTTGTTCAGGTTCCAAAAGGATATAATTCTGAAGAAATAAAAGTGATAGGAAAAATAAAAGGAGAACCCCCGTATACTGGAGTTCTTATTCATCGAGGATGGAAAGCTCATAAGCATTCATTACCTCAACGTACGCAAGTTGCATCACCAGAAATAATTTGTCCTGCTGAAATTGAAGTCAAATCATAAGGTTGAATCATGGAGAACGCCTCTTACATTATTGGAATTGATTTAGGAACTACAAATTGTACCATGGCTTATCTGCCTAAACAAATTGAAGAAAATGCTTCGCCATCAATAAATCAGTTTTCGATTTCTCAGATCATGGGGACATTTGAATTTGGTGAATCCTTGTCTTTTCCATCTTTTATTTATTTTCCTTTAAATGAAGAGCAAGAAAAATTGGCATCAATTCCATGGAAAAAGGAAAAATCGTTTGTTGTTGGTACTTACGCGCGTGATCGCGGAGCTGAACTTCCAAATCGTCTGATTCACTCAGCTAAATCTTGGTTATGTTATCCAGGGATTGATCGTCGCGAAAAAATACTTCCAACTGAAGCAGATGAAACTGATCTTCGCATGAGTCCAATGGAAAGTTGTGCGGAATTGCTTCGTCATTTACGTGAAGCTTGGGATTTTCAAATGCCGTCGGCTCCTTTTGTTAATCAAACTCTTTTAATAACCGTTCCAGCTTCTTTTGATCCAAGCGCGAGGCAACTTATTCAAGAAGCAGCTGTGATGGCGGGTTATCCTGAAATTATTCTTTTAGAAGAGCCTCAAGCAGCTTTTTATTCTTGGATTTATTTACATCAAGATCAGTGGCGCAAAGAATTATCAGTTGGTGACTCTGTACTTGTGATTGATATTGGAGGAGGAACAACCGATTTTAGTTTGATCAGCGTACAAGAAGAGGATGGTAATCTACATCTTAAACGAGAAGCTGTTGGTTCTCACCTTCTTTTGGGTGGAGATAATATTGATTTGACTTTAGCCTATTTAGTCAAAGGAAAATTGGAAGATCAAGGCGTTCATTTAGATAGTTGGCAATTACAAACATTAGTACATCAATGTCGTCAAGCCAAAGAAACTTTATTTGATCAACCCAATTTAGGTAGCGTTGATTTGACAATTATGGGAAGAGGAAGCAAACTGTTTGCAAATACGATTCAGACTTCATTAACACGCGAAGAATTGAATCAATGTATTTTAAATGGATTTCTTCCAATCGTGGGACCAGAAGAGAGATCTCCTGTTGAACAACAATCAGGATTTAAACAAATTGGTCTTCCCTATGCAAAAGATCCTCGAATATCATGTCAGCTAGCAAAATTTCTTTCGATGACTGGTCAGGGTGATGATGGTCGAATGGATCAATTTGTGCTACCTACAGCTGTATTATTTAATGGGGGAACACTTAAAGCTGTTCCAATTCGGAATCAAATTTTATCTCTACTTAATCAATGGGCTAAGCAGTTAAACAAACCTCAAATTAAAGAATTATCCGGGGCTGATTATGATTATGCAGTTAGTCGAGGTGCGGCTTATTATGGTCGTTCAAGATTAGGTGAAGGGATTCGGATTCGTGCGGGGACAAGTTGTAGTTATTATATAGGTATTGAAGAAGCGATGCCTGCAGTTCCAGGGATGAGTCCACCCCTTAGAGCAATTTGTGTGGCTCCTTTTGGGTTAGAGGAAGGGGAAGAGCGTATTTTAGATAATCAGGAATTTGCTTTATCCCTTGGGGAAATGGCGACTTTTAGATTTTTTTCCAATTCAGCCCCAAAACTTCTCAATGGTGAGACAGCTCTTGTAGGGAGTATGATTCGAAATTGGAAGCAGGAATTAAAAGAATTAGACCCCATCGAAACTGTGCTGGATAAGAAAGAGGGAGACGGGAAATCCGTGCGAGTAAAGCTAAAATCTAAAGTGACTGAATTGGGTGTTCTTGAATTGTGGTGTGAGGCTTTAGATGGAAGAAAGTGGAAGCTAGAATTCAATTTACGAAATTAAGATTATACAACGACGTAGATGACAGACGCAAAAAAAATGTAGCCCAGACTAAAGTCTAGGCTACATTTTTTTTTCGTCCTTAGTTGTTAAAAAAGTTTAAGGAAAAAATGTCTAATGAATTAACGAAAAAGGGAAGCACACTCAGTGCGATTTTCTTAATAACAGGATGTTGTATTGGTGCAGGAATGATTGGATTTCCTGTAATGACTGCGACAGCAGGATTTATTCCCTCTACAATCGCCATGATTCTGTGTTACTTATTTGCAGCTGGCTCTGGATTACTCCTTCTTGAAGCAACAATGTGGTTTGATTATAAAGTTAATTTGATTTCTTTATCGAATTTTACTTTAGGAAAAACAGGCAAAGCAATCACTTGGTTTTTTTTCCTGTTTCTTTTTTATTGCCTTTTTGTTGCCTACATTGATGGTGGAGGACAGATTTTTGCTAATAGTCTTTCTTCATTATTCCATTTGAATGTAGCGAGAGAAATTGGAATTATTTTGTGCGTTGCAGTGATAGGTGCGATTACTTATTTGGGTACACGAACAGTCAGTTTAGTCAGTCGTATTTTTTTAGTAGGATTAATCGCATCTTTTATTTTTTTAATTGCTTTTGGTATTCCTTCAATGCAAGGAGATCGCTTATTGCATGCAAATTGGCCTGCGATGATTTCGACAATACCCATTTTGTTGATTTGTTTTGGTTATCAAAATTTAATTCCTACGTTGATCGATTACTTGAAAAAAGACTTGAGAACTATACGGATAGCCATTTTTGTAGGTAATTTAATTCCTTTTTGTATTTATTTGATTTGGAATACTGTTATTTTAGGGATTCTTCCAGAAGAAAATACGATCAATGCAGCTAGTCAAAGTGACATGGTGACAGGATTGCTTCAAAAAGCCGCTGAATCAGAATCGGTCATTTTTTTTGCACAAACGTTCTCTTTCTTTGCGATTCTAACTCCTTTTATGACAAATACCATTGCCTTTGTTGATTTTTTAAAGGATGGATTGAATTTATCTAAGTATAAGGTTAACCATGCAAGTATTCTTTATGGGTTGGTTTTAGTCCCTCCTATGTTGTTGACTTTGTTTTATCCTCATTTATTTTTAAGGGCATTGGGATTAGCTGGAGGATTTGCGGATGTGATATTATTTGGCATTATGCCGGTTTTGATTGTTTGGATTGGACGCTATAAGAAAAATATGATAGGACCTTATCAAGCTCCAGGAGGAAAGTTATTCTTACTTTTAATTTTTCTTTTTTCTCTTGGATTTTTATTTATAAGAAATTGATCAAAAGGATTGCCATTGACTCCTAAACCTTTATTTTTTGCTGGAAATTCTAATCGAGATCTATCTGAAAAAGTTTGTCAGCTTTTACAAATTCAAACGGGTAAAGTCAATTTAGGTCAATTTCCTGATGGAGAAATCAATATTCAGATTTTGGAAGATGTGAAAGGAAAGGACATTTACGTTCTTCAATCGATTGCACAAGATCCGAATTATTTTTTAATGGAATTATTGTTAATCATCGACGCTCTTAAAAGAGAAGGAGCACGATCGATTACTACTATTATCCCTTATTTGGGTTACTCACGACAAGATCGAAAAAATGTAACGGGTGTTCCGATTGCTGCAAAGTTAGTGGCTAACATGCTTTCAGTAGCAGGTATAAATAGACTAGTGACATTTGATTTGCATTCGGATCAATTGGAAGGATTTTTTGAAATACCTGTGGATCATCTTCATTGTCAGAGTTTAATTAGTCAACATGCTTTAGAATTTTTAGGTAATGAATGCATTGTGGTTGCTCCAGATGTGGGAAGCATTAAAATCGCAGAGAACATGGCAAAATATCTTTCAACAGAATTAGTTGTCATTAAAAAAGAAAGGATGAATTCATTTGAAGTGCATTCTTCATTAATAGGGGAAGTTAAAGGAAAAAACGTTTTGATTATAGACGACCTTTGTTCTACAGGAGGGACGATCATTGCGGCAGCTAAACTTTGTCGAGAAAAAGGCGCAAAAAAAATTATCGGTGCTGTTACGCATGGATTGTTTGTGAATGATGCATTGGATAAAATACAAGCGAGTGAATTGGAAGTTCTTTTAGTAACTGATACGATTTGTCAAGAACAATCAATATTAAATTCCAAAATTAGAGTGATCTCGGTTGCACCATTGTTGGTAGATCATTTAGGTGATTTATAAGATCATTGAGATTGTTGGGAATGCCATAATTTACAATTAATCAAATAATTGAAAATTTTAATAAATTATAGGGTAGTTCTTGGATTTAAAATGCGATTAGTCCTTGAGTCGCTCTACGAGCTCTATATTTTTTTATCATATCCCCACAGTTCCTTCGTCGCTCGTAAACTCGCTCCTCAGTCACAGTGGGCTTTAATGAGAGTCGTCCTACGGACTCTTGTGCAGCGATTGCAAT
>JAUXSJ010000308.1 GCA_030679615.1 Parachlamydiaceae bacterium
CATGTTTTAGAGTCCGTAGGACGACTCCCTTTAAAGCCCACTGTGACTGAGAAGCGAGTTTACGAGCGACGAAGGAACTGTGGGAATAAGATAAAAAAAGTATAGAGCTCGTAGAGCGATTCAAAAAAATAATTAGAATCAAACGCCATAGGAACTTATGGGTAATAGGATGGGCCCTGCCTTCGCTTTTTTTCAAGAGAGGCTAATGACAATGCAAATGTCATTTTCGACTCAATCAATTCAATCATAAAGTGCATATGTGGATATCCGAACCAAAAAAAAGCGAAGGCAGGGCCTACGCACTCCAAAAGGTATGTTGAACCATAGCGACTGATTAAAAAAAAACCTAAAGTCGAGTCTGTGATCTCAATATTTAATTTTCACATATTGTTGCTTAAGTTGATAACATTGCACTATGAGGTATGCCTGGGCACCCTGCTTACTTTTCTTTCATGTTCGCCTGTTATGAATTTTTAGATCTTATGATAAATTTATTTAATAAATTTTAATGTTATCTTTAATTTAAAAAAATAATTAAATTGTAAAATATTCTTTAATTAATTAGTGATGTAAAACAAATATACATATAACAATTTAATAAAGTTAAAAAAGTAAATTAATTAGTTAATAATTTAAATTAAATAAATATATTAAAGGAAGGAAATTATTATGAATAATGCATCTAACTATGGCGTTACAGCTCAATATTTGAATTATTTTGTTGCTCTTAATAAGCAGGAAGTACAAGAAAAACGTTTTGAAGAAACAACAAAAGAAAATATTGCAAACCAAGGAAGAGTCCAAGGTATTCGTAATCAAGTTATTAATAATCTAACGCTTGATACAAAAGTGCAAAAAGATAAATTACATTTAGAGATAAAGGGTAGAAATATTGGTAATGACATTACTTTTTATCGAAATTCATTTATTAAATTTTTTGCTAAACTGTTTAATACTTGTCAAGTTTTAGTAATAAATAATAAAGAATTTGTAGTTAGTAAAAAAAGTCTTAAAGAGCATCTTGAATCCATTCATCATAATTCAAACGAGTTGGAATCGATCACAGATTACAATAAATATTTTAATGACCACAAAGATACTATAGTTGATCAGATCTTTAGTGCTTACGAGATCAATCAATTCATTAATGACAAGATTGTATTAGATCATTTAAATAATTTTAGTTAATGAATCTTTTATAGTCGATATTATTTAAAAGCTTTTCACATTGTTGAAAAGCTTTTTTTTTAATACAATTGTAAAAATAAATTCAATTGAGCGTAGACTGCTAAACAGTCTCTAAAATCATCGATTTAGCTAGTGGCATCGATGATTAATGGTTGAAGTTTTTGTTTGTCTATTGATTGTAAAGATTGTCAACGAGTTCTTTCGCATAAAGAGCATGATATAACAATCCTTTAGAACCCATTCCAGTTAGAATCCATTGATTAGGACTTATTTCTTTTATAATAGGAAGGTGATTAGGCGTAGACACCCTTACACCTGCATAACTTTTTAAAATTTGCGAATCTTTTAATGGTGGGTATAGTTCAATCGCTTTTGATAAAAGCTCATTTTTTGCGATTTCTATGTCTTCAAATTCATGACTGAAATCACGTTCATATGTAGCCCCTACAAAACAACTCTGATTTCCTTCTTTCATCGCAATATAAGTATTAGAATTAATAGGGTAATTTAATGGAGGTATGTCTAAAGGCCATTGTAATTCTAAGACCTGACCTTTTACAAAGGTCAAAGGCAATTTTAATTCGGGAAGATATTTGAATCCAGACCCAATTGTTAATATGATTTGATCAAACGTATTTAATACTTGTAGATTTTCAATAGACTGAATAACTAATTGTGCGCCTTTTTTCTCACATGCTTTCCAAAGGCCATTTAAATACTTTAAACAATGTACGGTGATTCCATCCTTTATCCATAATCCAGGTACTGCAGTACATTGTGGAATCAATTTTTGACATTCATCACTATCTAACCATGCTGTTTCATTAGGATGATTTTTAGCGCAAAACTTAAAATCACCTTCCTGTAGTTGTGTCAAAGCTAGTCGTAAAATGCCTTTATTAACAGATATAACAGGCTCATTTAATGCATCAGAAGCAATATTTAAAAGCTGTTTGGTTTCTTCAATCCCTTCAAATCCTTTTCGATTTAGTTTTGCATGTGCGCCACTAAAGGGATGAAGCAATCCGGCTGCAATTCCAGAGGCTCCACCGCCAATTCCATTTTTGTCATATAATGTTACTGTTACATCAGGAAATCGTTTTAGAAGATTCCAAGCTACAGCTAATCCACAAAATCCTGCGCCAACAATTGCAACTTTCATTCATTATATCTTTTGTATTTCAATTTTAGTCAATTCCCCATTAAGATCCCATTCAGTTCCTTGACATGGACCAAAATTGATTTTTTCTGCGAGCACTTCATTGCATATCATTTCTTTATAGTGATTAAAACAAGCATGAATACGATCACTTCCTTCTATCATTAGAGAAATGCGATCTGTTACAGCATAACTAGCATCACGTCTCATGGTATTCACTTTATTAATGATTTCTCGAGCTAAACCTTCTAATAAAAGTTCTTCATTAAGAGTTGTATCAAGTGCAATCGTTATGAGACCTTCATTTGCAGCAATTAAACCTTCATGAACTACTCTTTCAACTTGGACGTCTTCAGGAGTTAATGTGTAGGATTCTCCTTCTAAATCAATTGTCATATTTTTTCCATCGAGTAGGACTTGTAATTTATCTTGGGTTAATCCCTCGATAGCAATTTGGGCTGCACGCATGAGTTTTCCTACTTTTTTACCTAAAATACGGAAATTTGCTTTAGCGTGAAGTTTGACAAATTCGTGCTCATTTTGACTAAAATTAACGGTTTTCACGTTGAGTTCATCTTCAATTAAATGCTGTTGATCTTTTAAAAATGAAAGGACTTTAGGGTCCGAAGAAGCAATATGAGCTGCCGGTAAAGGTTGACGAACTTTATATTTATGTTCTTTTCTCAATGAGTGCCCTAAGCTGACTGTCACTTGTACAGCTTCCATTTCTGCTTCTAATTTTTCACGACGTCGCTTTTTTTCATAAGGAGGAAAATCTGTTAAGTGGACAGATTCTGGCATTTCTGATGTACGCATGTTTTGATAGATCATTTCAGAAAGAAAGGGCACATAGGGAGCAGCGATTTTCGAAAGGGTCATTAATACATGATAAAGAGTTGCAAAAGCTTGATTACGATCAGGTGTTTCTTCATGTTCCCAGAATCTTCTTCTTGATCTTCGAATGTACCAATTAGTTAACTGATCAATAAACTGAACAAAGGGTTCAACCGCAGTGGATAAATCATAACGATCCATTCCTAATTCAACTTCATGAATTAGTTTATTAATTAAAGAAATCATCCATTCATCTAAAGGTTGGTCTAATTGCTCAGGTAGAGAAGAGGGACTCCAGTTATAAATTCTTGCATACGTGATGAAAAAGCTATAGGCATTCCAAAGAGGAAGGATGATTTGACGAAGAATTAATTCTACCCCATGTTTTGAAAAAGCTAAATCATCCGCTTTAACTGCAGGACTATGTAGTAAGTATAAACGAATCGCATCTGCTCCAAATTGATGAATCACATCCACTGGATCTGGATAATTTTTTAGGCGTTTAGACATCTTCATGCCGTTTTCAGCCAACACCAATCCATTAACAATGACATTTTTGAATGCAGGTCGATCAAATAAAATGGTCGATAAAATCGTTAATGTATAAAACCAACCGCGCGTTTGATCTAAACCTTCAGCAATAAAGTCTGCAGGAAAATTTTCTTCAAACAGTGCTTGGTTTTCGAAAGGAAAATGATTTTGTGCATAGGGCATTGAACCTGATTCAAACCAGCAATCGAAGACTTCAAAAATACGTTTAAAAGTCTTTCCATTTTTTTCGAAAGTCAAGTGATCAATAAAATGACGATGTAAATCTTCAATTTTTTCTCCAGTTAGTTCTTCCAATTCCCGAATGCTTCCTATGACAGCAATTTCTCCATCATCTGCTCTCCAAAGAGGAATTGGAGTACCCCAATAACGATTACGGCTAATATTCCAATCTCTTGCTCCATCAAGCCATTTGCCAAATCGACCATATTTAATATGGTCTGGAGTCCAATGAATTTGTTCATTAGAAGCTAAAAGCTTTGATTTTATTACTTCAACTTTGACAAACCATGTTTGAACTGTTTTGTAAATTAAAGGAGTGTCAGTACGCGGGCAAAAAGGATAACGGTGATGAATTGTGGCTTGGTGGAATAGTTTATGCTCATCTTTTAATCGACGAATAATGTCCTTATCAGCTTCTTTTACAAATAAGCCTACATATTCAGGTACTTCATTCGTAAATAAGCCGTTATTATTTACCGGACACACAGGAGTAATGTGAGCACGTTGGCAAGCATAGAAGTCCACCTCTCCAAAAGCTGGAGCTGTTTGCACAATGCCTGTCCCATCTTCTAATGAAACAGTGTCTTCCAAAATAATTCGGAAAGCACCATCTTTTTGATGTTCTGCAAAGTGATTGAATAGAGGAATATAGCGTTTTCCCTCTAATTCTATACCCGGGATTTGTCGAATGAGTGTGTAATCTTCGGTGTTTTTATAGTAGGATAAAAGACGTGATGAAGCTAAAATGTAATGACGTTTTGAAGTGTGATCTAAAATTTCGGAATATTCGATGAGGGGATTCACCATCAAGGCTAAATTTGAAATCAAAGTCCACGGGGTTGTTGTCCAGGCTAAGAAATAAGTATTGGATTCATCGCGTGATTGAAAAGCGATAGTAATAGAAGGATCATCGACATCCTTATAATTTTCTGAAGCCTCAAAATTTGATAGGGGAGTGCCGAGTTTTGCTGAAAAAGGCATGACTTTTAGGCCTTCATAAACAAAACCTTTTTCATAAATTTCTTTAAAGACCCACCAAACACTTTCCATGAAAGGTTTGTCCATTGTGCGATAAGTATTATTGAAATCGACCCAACGCCCCATGCGATTAACAATTGTTTTCCATTCTTCAGTATAACGTAAAACGATACTTCGACATTCTTCATTAAAACGTGCGATACCAAATTTTTCGATAGATGGAGCGCCTGATAAATTGAAATTTTTTTCGATTTCGCTCTCAACAGGAATTCCATGGCAATCCCAGCCGAAACGACGGGGGACATAAAATCCTTTCATTGTTTTATAACGTAAAACAACATCTTTAATGGTACCGGCAAGAATATGACCATAATGAGGAAGTCCGGTCGCAAAGGGAGGACCATCGTAAAAAGTGAAAAGTGGATCATTTTGACGCTGTTCGACAGATTTTTCAAATATTTTTGACTCTTGCCAAAACTTTAGGATGTTTTTTTCACGTTGATCGAAAGATTCATGGGTAATTTCTTTGAACATAGGGTAACTCTTGAATTTAGAGGATAATAGTTTGGGTATAAGTGTATCATTTTTCTCTTTTTGTAAAAGCTGAAAGTTAATATAATAAATAGTATGGGGGTGTAAAGGTTTCGACTAGGAAGTGAAAAATTGATTGCATGCAGAGGACGTCGGTTGGCCTCTTTAATCATCCGATAATATTTTTTAAATGGCATCACAGCCAAAAAAGCAACAATTTACGATTTCCCTGCAAATGAACATGTTTCAAATGCACAAGGTTTCCTAGCTGTTGCTTAAGCTTTTTAAGACCTAACAGTCTTAATAGCGCGATAGTCTTAGATTAGACCAAGGATCTAGGAGTCTATCGCATTATTGATCTTGGTGTGGAATAAATTCCGACTGTTTTTAGGAATTTATTTCGAGATTAAATAAAACAAACCAACTTTAGTGTCTGCATTCTGCATCGAAGTTGGTATTTTCAGAATGCTAAGCATGTAGTAGTCAATTCGTAGTTTGCCAAGGACGAGAGTTCGATTCTCTCCACCTCCAAAAAACAAAAGGCTTCATTCTTCGGAATGAAGCCCTTTTGTTTTGGATCAAATTCGAACAGTAAGAAATCGCGACTAGTAAAGCTGCGCTGACTCATAAAAAAACTCCATGAAACTGTTTTAAGGAGTTTTTCACATTAGGAATCAAAATTCAAATTGATTTAATGATTAGTCACCTAGCCTCCCATATTTTTTAATCTTGACAACACCCCCGATTTATTACATAATTCACATAAAATTCCCGATAGGTATCCCAATGAATATTTCAAAGTTGTTTGTTGCTGTAGGGCTTGTTTTTATTGGTCTGATGAGTCGTTTCATTCCTCATCTTCCAGATTTTACTGCGCTTAGTGCTATTGCCTTATGCAGTGCCTGTTATTTGAGTAGCCGAACAATTTGCTTGAGTACGGTTTTTCTAACTCTCCTGATTAGCGACTTGCTTTTGGGTTTTCATACTACAATACTTTTCGTTTATGCGGGCATGGGCTGTATTACGTTGTTAGCTTTAAGGCTAAAAAGCTATATATCATTGATGCGCATGCCCCTCTTCTCATTAGGAGCTTCTGTTATACTTTACCTCATTTCGGATTTTGGTGTGTGGTTGACAAGCGGCATGTATGAAAAAAGTTTTAATGGATTGATTTTGTGTTATACAGCAGCCTTGCCATACCTTAGAAATTTGATTTTAGGTGATCTGTTTTATTCCGGTGCACTTTATCTCATTGGCGCATTCCTTATAGCTAAAGCCACCTGTCTGTCTGATGCTAATGAAGCCATAAATGATTTTAGCCCTTCACTTTAAGTTCCAATTTTGCTTGTCGTAGGACAAAGCTTATGCGATGATGAAAAGGGCCGAGACTGGATAAAGACAAAAATGACTCATCATAACCATGAAAAAGATTTTCCATATGCAGCTCGTTATCTTGCTAATTTGTATATTTTCCTGCCGCGCTACTTGGGCAGAATCGTATTTAAATTCTGATGAAATCGCACGGTATCAAAAAGATGGATACTTAGTGATAGAGCATTTCATTTCTAATGAGGAATGTGATGCACTCAAACTTGAAGCACATAATATTATCCACGAATACGCGCTCCCGTTGTCCATCGAGGTGTTCCGATCTCTAAATAGGGGTATCTCCCAGGAAATGCATTATTTTGAAAAACAAGCAAGCTTGTGTATTTTCTTTAACGAGAAAGCGTTTTTGGCTGATGGCAGTCTAAGCCTTCCTCTTGACGTTGCTGTTACGAAAATTTCGCATGCATTGCATGACATCAATCATGTGTTTTCCACATTTTCTCGACAAAACAAAATAGCTGCGTTGATCTCAGACCTGGGTTTAACCAACCCTCTTTTGGTTCAATCCATGATGATTTTCAAACAGCCTAAAACTGGAAATGAAGTCAGTTGTCATCAGGATGGCACATTTCTTTATACTGAACCGGACACTACTATAGGGCTTTGGTTTGCTCTAGAAGATACATCTATCGACAATGGATGTCTTTGGGTCATCCCCGGAGGTCATTCTTCTTCTTTAAAATACCGTTTTAAGATAACTCCAGAAAAAGGCATGCATTTCATTAACCTGGACGATACTCCTTGGGAGCTGGATAAAATGATCCCACTCCGAGTATCTAAAGGAAGTTTAATTGTATTGCACGGCCAAGTGCCGCATATGAGCAAAGCTAATATTTCTTCATCCATAAGACCCGCCTATACGTTACATTTGATTGATTCATTCAGCCAATACTCCAGTGAAAATTGGCTTCAACGTTCTGCCTGTTTTCCTTTTAAAGGGTTTTGAATTTAATCCTGATGAGTTTTGAGATCGTTAAGAGACTGTTTATTAATAAATTGAAAAACTGGACCGCGCGAAAACTCCCGGGGTTGACACTGAATCGTAAACTTTTTCCCAATGAAAAGTTCTGAATGCATCTCTCCACCTCCAACAAACAATAGGGTTCATTCTTCGGAATAAAGCCTTTTGTTTTTCATGTAAGATATATCTGAAATTTCACTGAAGGTTTTTCTATTAATTAATTTCACAAAAAGATGTAGTTTTTATGTAAAATAGATTAATTCAAACATACGAGAAATTCTGTCGCTGCTAACGCAGCTCGATGTAATATTTTGATCATACCCCACGTTCCATTTCAGGCCTACCGGCCTTTCATTTCACATGGGGCTACATGCTTTCAACGCTACCGCGATTTGTCTCACTAAATAAAAATCCTGTAAAGTGACACAAATCGCGATAGCGATGAAAGCATGTAGCCCCATGTTAAATGAAAGGCCGGTAGGCCTGAAATGGAACGTGGGGTATGATTGGAATATCACATCGAGCTGCGGTAGCAGCGACAGAATTTTTCGCATATGATTAAATGGTTATTTGGCTGTAATGCGATTGTTCAGCGAGTAGAAAGATAAGAGCAAAGGGGTTGAGTTGAAAAGAAGAAAAACGGATAGACCGTTATTTCTCGAAAACAATTTAACGCAGAGGCGGAGAGGCAGGGAGACGCAAAGAAAAACGTTTATAACTATATTGTTTAAATGTTCTTCTCTCTGTCTCTCTATTTCCCCGCCTCTGCGTTAAATTGTTTTCCAGAAGTA
>JAUXSJ010000317.1 GCA_030679615.1 Parachlamydiaceae bacterium
TAAACACTCATTTAATCCAGGTCTATCCGTTTTAGAACCAGAAACAACATCCGTAAAAATATTCTTTTTTTCGCACCCAATTTTTTTAAGCGCATCAAACTGAAGATTAAGTTCCTGACCTGAGGTTGAAACACGTGCATATCCGATTAATTTGCTCATTAAAAATACCTTCCTTACTTTTATCTCATAAATGGTGAGTATTGATGAGTTTATGATATATTGATTTATGACATAAGTTAATGATAATTTTAAGCACTCTATATATCTTTGATTCAGTCGTTTTTTAATATTTATATTTTAGTATCATCAAACGGCCGTTTATTGATAAAAATTTTTATCAGAAAAGAAGAGTGCTTGGCCGACTAACTTTTTATGAATTTTTAAAACTACTGTGCAGCTGTGTTACTGAATAACTTCACACTAAAATACACAGTAGATTACACACCTTTTCAATAGTTATTTTTAGTTTTTAAATTAAGCGATTTTATATTTTTTTCTTGGATCATTTGTACTAAGTGCAATTTCAATTAATAATCCGGCATCTACAAGTCGAGATAATCGGTTAATGATGGATCGTCGACTACGATTTGTTAATATAACAATTTCTTGGGTAGCTGCGGCCTCATTAATTTTAATAAAATCTATAATCTCTCTATCAATAGGATCTAAGGTCATCTTCGCTGTTTTTTGTTTAAAAAAAGTTATGCGAATACGTGCACCAATTTCCTCAAAAATTGGTTCCGGAAGACCATATTCTAAACAAACAGAGATCATTCGCATAATACCACTCCCCCATTGTTCAATGATCCCAAGCTCATGAAAAACCCTTCCAATAACTTGATTTCTGAGTTTAGAAACTCCAGATTTTATATCATTAATGGTTAATCCCCATTGTAAAAGAGCACTATTTTCAATTTCAATCCTATCCGTAAAAATAGAAACACGAATAGGGGCTCCACGTAGAGAATAGTCCGTATGAACAACCACATTGATAATAGATTCTCGAAGGGCAATTTTAGGAATTTCCCAAACTTCTTCATGTTGAATGTTTTTAATTTTTAACCCAACACGCATATTATTTTTCATAATATTGAGACATTCATCAATTGCTTGGGCAGGATATGATGTTAATCTATAAGTTGCGACGATTTCACTTTTGTCTGTTCCTCCAAAACATCCAATTTGAATCCAAGCATCTGGGAAAAATTCCAATCGTTGAGGTGAAAACAACAAGATACCCCCAACGGTAGGAGTAACCTTCTCTCTTTCTTTGCGACATATTCCAAGAGATACTAAGTCTTTTTGAGCAAGAGACCTATATGAAGAAAAAAGTTCTTTAGCATACTCAAAATCAAGATTATCAAATTGAGTTCCTGGGCAAAGTTCCTCATCAAAAGAGCTAACCAAAACCGATCGCTCAATAATGGAGATTAGTTCTTGATCAGCACGACGTGTAGTAGACCCAATTCGGATATATGTGGATAAATCTTTCCCTTTGCCTCGTTCAAAGTGTGGTCTCATTGAACTGGGGTATACTTCAATAACGACTAAATGAGTATTTCTAAATGGGATAATTTCTATATTAGGAATAATTCTTGGCTCCACGGTATCATGGAGCATATTAGCTATAGCTTCACCAATTTTATGTGGATTATCTACACCAATAACATGTTTTGTTTTGTCTTGAATGCCAATAATAATACGTCCACCTGATGTATTTGAAAAAGCAATTGTTATTGCTAAAATCTTTGCCTTGGCATGAAAATTTTCCTTAAACTCGAGAGTTTTGCTCTCGCCTTGTACTATGTAATCTTCAATCATTATACTGTGCATATTGCTGTGCAATATCTGTGAAGTCAATATTATCAATTTAAGGTGGTAACTTATTTATAAGAGTGTGTTATGTTATTGTAATTTTTTAATTAATTTAAATTTTCTCACTTAACAGTCGTTTGTTGATAGATATTTATACGAAGTATATTAAGTATATTTTTACCATACACACAACCATGAAGCGGTTGACTTCCTAGTAGCTTCAGAGTTCTTTGAAAGTCATAAAAGATTAATTAAAAAAGACCTATACCTAAATAATCTAAAACTACCGTTTTTAGATTATTTGGGTATAGGTTCGTCTTCTTTATTTTTTATTTAAAAAAGTTCTGTGTTGTCTGAAGAGAAAAATCTTGATTTACATATTTATAGATACTATAATATCTTTTATACAGATTATAATATTATAGAGGTTATTATGATATCTATTGATATGACGACACCACAAGAGATGCAAAAAAAAATAGCCCAGAAACTACGTGCTAAAAGGCTTGCCTTGGATTTAAGTCAGCAGACTTTGTCGGAAAAATCGGGTGTAAGCTATGGTGTTTTAAAAAAATTCGAAAGAACGGGGAAGATCTCTTTGGAATCTTTGCTGAAATTGGCACTGGCACTTGGATCAATGGATGATTTTAATGCTCTCTTTGCACCTCATAAGTATGAAACGGCCTTATCACTGGATCAACTTATGGAAGATGGTACAAGAAAAAGAGGTAGGAAATGACATTTACACCCCAAAATCTTGTTTATATCTATTATCATGGATCTGGCACTAAAGAACTCATAGGCCGTTTATTACTCAAAAACAGGCAAATTTTTTTTGAATATGATGCAGG
>JAUXSJ010000324.1 GCA_030679615.1 Parachlamydiaceae bacterium
ACGAAGTAATTGTGCCTGCAGTCACATTTGTTGCAACGGCCAATATTGTGTTGCACAATAGTATGGTTCCGGTTTTTGTTGATGTCGAATCAGAAACTTATAACATTGATCCTAATAAAATTGAAGAGAAAATTACTAAAAAAACTAGAGCAATAATACCCGTCCATCTATTAGGGCTACCGGCTACTATGGGACCAATCATGCAACTGGCAAAAAAATATAGATTAGAAATAATTGAAGATTCCGCTGAATGTATGTTTGCGAAATATCAAGATCAATTTGTAGGTTCTATTGGTACTATCGGTTGCTTTTCAACTTATGTTGCTCATTATATTGTTACCGGTGTTGGTGGATTTGCAACAACTAATAATAGTGATCTTGCTATTGATATGCGTAGCTTAATGAATCATGGTCGGGATGGAATTTATATAAGTTCTTCGGATGATAAGGGTTTGGAAGGAAAAGCTCTTGAAGAAGTTGTCGATAAACGATTCTCTTTTATTCATGTGGGACATTCTATGAGATGTACTGAATTAGAATCTGCTATTGGGATAGGTCAGCTTGCTAAATCAGAGGAGATTATTAAAAGAAGGAAGGAAATAGCAGAGATTTATAATAAGGAATTGAAGCAATTTGAAGATAGGCTCCAATTGCCTTATTGTCCACCAGACCGCACTCATACTTATATGTTATATGGATTATTACTTAGAAATCAATCAAAAAGGAATTTAGTCAATTATCTTGAACAGCATAATATCGAAACAAGGGATCTTTTACCATTAACAAATCAGCCTATTTATAAAAGGTTATTCGGTAATATTGAAGACTATTATCCTAATGCAAAAATTATTAATAAATCGGGATTTTATATCGGCTGTCATCCGTACATGAAGGATGACGAAATTTATCACATTTTAGAAGCATTCAAAGAGTTTTTTGAAAATAATTAATGAAATTCCGGAATATGAAAATATTCATGTAAATCTTGTTTTAACCAATGAATTAATAGATAATAAATGAATAGCAATATACTGTTTGAACAACCCGATTTTATTCCGATATTTAATTCTTACCATGTTTTCAAAGATAAAAAAATAGGTATAACCGGGATTAGTGGCGTATTGGGCGGTATCTTATACAATAGGTTATTAAAAAATAAAATAGAAACAAAAGCGTATCCAGGTGACATACTCGATTTATCTTCTTTGGAAAAATGGTTTGACAATAATCACTTTGATTATTTTTTCCATTTTGCAGCAGTTGTACCGTTAGAAATTGTGAACAAGTATCCTATAAAAGCTTATGCAACTAACGTCATTGGCACTTTTAATATTTCTAAAGTAATTGTCGAATCTCAGGCAGGGTGTTGGCTTTTTTTAGCTTCTTCTAGTCATGTTTATAAACCAAATCCACAAAAAAGCAAAAAAAAAATAAAAACTAGTGATGATAAAAACCCGGTTACACTATATGGAAAAAGCAAACTCGCCGGTGAAAAAATTTCTGCCCCATTTTTGGAATATTTTGGTCGAGAATATTGCATAGGTCGTATTTTCAGTTTCGCGGCACTTAACCAAAAAGAACCTTTTTTAGTCCCAACTCTTTTAAGAAAAATAGAAAGATTGAATGATGGGGACATTCTTCAGATTAATAATCATTCTTCAGTACGTGATATTATGGATGCAGAATCAGTAATCGATTCCATATTATATATAGCATTCCATAAATATAACGGGATTATTAATATCGGTTCCGGTAAAGCAACTACTGTAAAAAAAATTGCAGAAATAATTGCTAAAAAGTTAAATAAAAAAATTATTATCAAAGGGATGAGTCAAGATCATTCCAATTCTTTAATTGCAGATATCAACGAATTAAAAAAAATTATTAATAAGAAAATCTAATGAAAACTGTATCGATAATTATACCTACTTTTAATCGCGCGAATTTAGTTACTCGTGCTATAGACAGTGCCCTACGCCAAAGTTATCCATGTGAAGTGATTGTTTGTGACCATGGTAGTACTGATAATACTCATGAGGTTGTTTCTGTGTATGGGAATACAATTAAATATATCCGTCGTGAAATTGATAATGGACCAATAGTCTGCTGGCGCGATGGATTAGAAAATTCCAGCGGAGATATAATCCATTTCAATTATGATGATGACTGGATGGAGCCTCAATTTATTGAAAAAACTATAGAATTTATGAAAGATGATGTTGGTTTCGTTTATTCAAGGTTCTTTCTACATTCATTAAGTAATAAAATGTACATAGGAAATATTCATCCCTCCAGCATTAACAAAATGGCAAACATTGTGAAATATTTATTACATAGTTCTTTTACTATTAGTCCTAGTTGTGCCATTTTTAGAAGGAAAGACGCATTAAAGAACCTTTTGCTGGAAATTCCTGGTGCGAGTGGTAAATATGGAAAAAATTCTGGAGTTGGTGAAGATCTTTTACTTTTTCTTTTGACTTCTTTGGATTATCCCAAATATGGATATGTTAACGAGCCCTTAGTTCATTTTTTAGAGCATTCTGAAAGTATAACAATTAATTCCGTAATATCTGGTCATAAAAGAGAACTTCAAGATTCCTACGACAATGCAAAAAAGTATTATCTCGCTCAACCAAATAGTTTTTCAATATCTTTATCAAAAACAAACCGATGGCTTTTTAAGATTTTCTGGAATTTAAAGTCGGGCTCCCTAATAAAAAATGCTCTTTTCTTTCTTAAAAAAGATGGATTTTAATGGAATGAAAATAGATGTAATTGTAAAGCTTAAGTTGGAAAGTAACTTTTTAAGAATTAATTTATGAAGAAATTTGTTTTAAAGATGGCTGATTAAATAAACATTACATAGTAATTGACCGTAAAGCAAAATTGTCTATCGAATACATTGGAATAACTGATCAGCATGATGAAATCTTATTGATGAAAGAAGATGAGTTGTTGATGTTACCTCATGAGCATCTTCATACAAAAAATTATTTTTTAAATTCTTATGATAACATGTTTAATAGATTGTGAATTAAGCCAGATCCAATTAATACTTTTCAGAAATATAATGGAACGGATATAAAAAAACTTTATGATATGAACGACTCCATCTTTGCTTATTATTTGCAAAACTTTAGCAACATTGTTAAACAGCGGCTGATTTATCTTCTGGATCTGCTTCAAAAGATTTGAAGGAGTATTTACACAACACATGGATGGGGAGTATTCTATAAGTGTGACTTCCAAACCGGAAAGAGATACTCCCGACGAAAAAGAATTATCAAGTAGCGACCACGATGCATGCAATTGTGGGGTTTGTTTAAAAGTTGTATTTACTAAAATAAAAGAATATTGACACATCTAAATAATCCTTGCTCTTTTTTCACTATCATTACAGTTGTTCTTAATGATATAAATGGTCTAATTCGTACTAAGACTAGTTTACATGAACAAATATTTCGTGATTTTGAATGGATAGTCATTGACGGTAAATCAACTGATGGTTGCTTAGAATTTATAGAGCGACAAAAAGATGAATTAACAAAATGGATTAGTGAGAAAGATTCAGGTATTTATGATGCTATGAACAAAGGTATTAAATTATCTAGTGGAAATTATATATTGTTTTTAAATGCGGGTGATACTTTATTTAATGAAGATACTTTGATGAAAATTTACATGATTATAGAGAGTCAAAAAATTAATCCGGATGTTCTGTTTGGGGACTCAAATTATATTTTTAAAAATAATAAAAATATTGTCCGGTCTACAAAAATAATCGAAGAATATATTTGGCATGGACTACCTGCAAATCATCAATCAACTTTATATAAAAGGGACATAATTATTAATAATTTATATGACCTAAAATATAAATTATGTAATGACTACTACATTATATCTGTGCTCTATCAGAAAGGTATCAACGTGTTTTATTTGGATTTCGTTGTCTCCAATTTTTTCGTAGGGGGTATTTCCTTAAAATTGACAAAAAATCTTTTTTGGGAACCATTTAAAATCCAAAAAGAAGTGTTAGGAACTTCGTTCCATAAAAGACTACACAGCTTATTTAAACGTTTTTATTCTACTTTCGCTTTATATTTATTTTATATGTATAGTCAGTATTCTGTTAAAGATTAAATCCAGATGAAATGAACTCTTCAAGAATATTAGTGTGACATTTAGCTTTTGACTTAATTATTCAATTTAATTCTCCGAACTACGAATCAAAATCAATATTAAAGAGAAAATAAAGAGTTGGACAGATTGAAGGTGCTGAATTGAGTCTTAACCTTTTTAAACTCTTGCCTATATTACTAATTGCATGATTAAAATTTTATTCAAGAGGGAACTTAGGTGTATAAATTAAATAAGATAATACATTTAGTTAATATTATATTCAGTTGCAATCATAAATTTTATAATATAATTAACAAGAATTTTTCTGTTTCTTCTTTTCAAGTTGTTGGTTCAATGTCCCATCATTTAGATTCAATTTCTACTATTATTGATGTTGGGGCTAATAGAGGACAATTTGCTTATGCTGCATCATCGAAATACCCTAATGCGAAAATTTATTCTTTTGAACCAGATGCTATCATTTTTAATGAAATGGAAAAAAGACTTAAATGGAATAAGAATATCGTAATGTTTAATTACGCGCTAGGAAATTCAGATGGGACGATTGATTTTTTTCAGAATCCTGATAGTCAGACTAGTTCTATTCTTAAAATCGCAAATGGTCAATTAGAATTAGACCCGAGTAGTAATAATGGGGAAATTATTAAGGTTGGAATAAAGAAGTTGGATAGCATCATCCCAGAATTCCAAATTACTTCTCCAGCATTACTAAAAATTGATGCACAAGGATATGAAAGATATGTTTTGGAAGGAGGACTTACTCTTCTCGAAAGTATTGACTATATTTTGATTGAAGCCTCTTTTATAAGGATGTATGAAGGTGAATCTTTATTCGATGATCTCCATAGTTTATTGAAATCTCTCAGATATTATTTAATAGCGCCAGTTGGTTTCTTAATGAACAGAAAATTGAAAATCTATCAGATTGATTTCCTATATAAAAGACTTAAATAAATAAAAAAAATATGTCAAAAAATATTTTAATTATTAGTAAATATTTTCCGCCAGAATTAACAGGTTCTTCTACGTATATATATGAAATTGCTCATTACCTCGCTATTGAGGGTTTTAAAGTTGAAGTACTTACGACTTTCCCACATTTTCCTAATTGGAAAGTTGATCCTTTTTATAAAGGGCAATATTTTAAAAAGGAAATAGACGATTTAATAGAAGTGACTAGAGTATATTCATATATTCCTCTAAAAATTACGATATTCACTCGTATTCTGAACGAATTATCTTTTGGTTTCTCTTCTCTGATGTATGCTATATTAAAAAATAAAAGGTATGAATTAGTATTTTGTATTTCTCCACCACCCAGTGTATC
>JAUXSJ010000341.1 GCA_030679615.1 Parachlamydiaceae bacterium
AATTAAAAAGTGAAATTTCTGAATTAAATAAATTTGGTATGGAAATCGATGAGCTTAACAAATTATATAATTCAAAAAAAGAAATAATGAGAACGTGGTTAAAAATACAAAACGAGAGATACGAAAAATATGATGATTATATGGAATCAAAAAATAAAGTGAAAAATTATAATAATAAAAAAATAAATAACAATTTAAATATTGATATAAAAAATAACTTGAACGATAAAAAATTTAGTGTAAATTTTGCAGTTAAAAAAGGTTCGAATAAAATTTACGAAGATATTATTTTTTCATAAATAACATAAAGTTTACTATTTAATCTTTTATCTAAAACTTTCAAAAAATAGTGTAAACAAAACAAAGAGACTTCTGGGGCATTAGAGGTATGAACGTTTATCCCTAATGCCCTTAGGGGTTCTTTAGGCCCCTAATGCCCCTTATTCTATTAAGGTTATTCATCTTGATAAACTGCTAATCATACTTTGACTTATCCGTCTTACTAACCTTGAAATTCAAAATCTGATCACTTAAACCGGTTTTTCGTTTTGGATTAAACTCATTTTTAAAATTCTCCTCACCCTTACTATCATAATCCTTTGCTAGCTCAATGCGCTTAACAATAATATCTTCTGCAATTTGAGGGTTTTCAAAAATCGCTTCTAAAAGCTCTCTAGGTGCTAATTGGATTTCTGGTCCTGCATTGCTGTAATGAATATATGTCAGCAAAGACACATAGGTTTTTTCTTTTTGCTCGGCTGTTAAAGAAGTTCCTTCTTTCTGACGCTTTTCTTCATCAAGCTTTAATTGGGGCCTTGTCACCGATCCTTTGAGCATATGATAATATACATCCTGCAATTCAGGATCTTTCAATTTTAGTCGTGCCATGTCTTCGACTCGTTTAACGGTATCTTTTGGAGCCTCATCCGCTGCTTCTTGAATTTGATCGATCATTTCTTCCAAAAATTTTGAATTTTTGTTTTCCATTTCTTTATAAAAAAAAGTTTCTTCGTACAAAATTTTCATGAGATCAATAGCTATTTGACGGTATTGTTTGGAAACATTTTCGTCTTTTTCCCTTTGCTCTTTGTTTAAAATATAACGAAAGCTGAGTTGACGATGAATATTTCTAGGGATTAAATACAGACTATCTTGTCGTTTATTAAACTCTTTACTTTCTGAATCTTTTAAAAGTCTCTTATATTCTTCTTGGACTAAAGTTTGGCTTTTAAAACGCTCTAGGCGTTCAATTGTTGTCACAGAAAGAATAAGGATGAGAGCTAAAATAATGGGTAAAATATTCATGGCACGGCATCCGCTGGATAATGAACAGGATTTTTGCTGCTAGGTAAAACAAAGGTAAAAGTAATTTCTTGAGTTTGTTCTCTCGATTGTTCTTTATTCTTTTCAAGAAGATTCAATGGTTTTTCAACTTCGAGTTTCATTTTTAAAATGACCGGCATTTGATTGTGCGTAATTAACCATTCGTTTTCATGCCATTTATCTTTTTCAGGAACAGTATCGGCTTCTTTTTTATCTAAAACTTCGGTCCCTTCTTCATTGACTTTCGCTACATTATCATCAGTATTTAAAGTTGTTTTAGAGGCTAAGGCTTTACTATTGGTAATTCGATCAGGTGCAGCATAAAATTCGAAATCAAGCTCCCTAACGCCTTCCAAAAGAACTTCTTTAACCAAGTAATCTTCAGGTTTTTCCACATGCAAAGGCCACATGGCCAATACTAAATTATATGAAGAATCTCTAAATTCAGATTGTTTTTTTGAATTTTTATCTAAATAAAGACGAGCCAAAATATCTCCTGAAAACAACGGATCTTTTCTAATGCCATTATCAAATGTAAAAATGAGACTTGTGGATGTTGAAAAGCTGTTAGAGGGTTGAGTGTAAAAGAAAAAAGTTCTGGCTTTAGCATTTTCATTCACAATTCTTTCAAAAATAGAGGATAAACGCGATTCTAGATAACGCATTTGAAAACTTTCTTTTTGTTTTTGTTCAGTTGTTTGGCTCATGATGGATAATTCACGAAAAAAACCAAAAATGATCGTTAAAAGCACAGCCAAAAGTGCCATTGCAATTAAAGTCTCAATAAGAGTGACAAAGGATTTTTTGACTCGGTAAAACGATTTCATGGCTTTGCTTGAGTAACTTTTGATTTATTATCTTTGTTTTCTTTAGTTTCTTTATTTTTATCTTTTTTATCTTGGTCATTTCCAAAAGGATTTTCTTCTTCATCCTCTTCCAGTTCGTCTTCATCTTCTTTTTCTTCAATAGGAATTGCCTCTTCATCGACAGGAGCATCTTTAATGTTTTCACCTTCAGGCGTAAATAGATAAATTTTAAACTTATATTGGGTATATGCAGGGTCATTTTCTTGTTCTTGAAGAAAAGTTGTTGAAGTTTTAGTTCTTGTAGGGCGTTCAGGTGTTTTTGAAGTTGTTTTTTTTTCTTTAAGATCTTTTATGCTAATCACAAGCGTGACAAAGCGCTTATCGGCTTTTTCAGATTTGTTGCTTGATTTTTTCTTTTTTGGGTCTATAAAAGCATAAAAAGCTTCATAATTCCATTTTTTCAACTCATCTTGTAAAGCAGAATCGTTTAAGGAATTTTCTTGCACAATCAATAATTCACTAAATGGAATGATTCGCTTATAGAGTTGTTCAATAATGTATGCATGAATGCGGTAAGCTAAATGATCTCTTTGATTTTCACGAATGATTGTTTGTTGAGCCATGTACATGTTGGTATAAATTCGCATAGCAGGAGTTACGCAAATAAGAAGAAGTAAAACAGCTACCATCACTTCCAATAACTGAAAGTTATGTTTGTGGAGGTGTTTTGATCTCTTTTTCAGTGTCTTTATAAAGTTTTTCATACACTTCAGTGGGATATAGTTCTTTGGAGTCTTTTTTTCTTCTTCCTCTTTCTTCAGGGGGTTCTCCTTGACCAATTGGAGAAGGATAACCAGGAAGATAAATAGAAAACTCTCTTTTATTTTCCTTTGATTGCAACTCTTTACTGTCATAAAGCTTAAGGGTTCCTTCACTCATTTGACCAAAGCTAAAGTTAAGTTGAAGTTGTCCATCTTGTTGTTTTTCATCACTATTTTTAAAGTCGAAAGATTGAATAGAAGAGAGTGTAATAGGTTTTTCAACTAAGCGAACCCATACAGGTGAAAGAGGCTTTTCAACATTTAAAGATAAAACAAACTGATGAGATTCACGATCAATAGATAAATGAGCTTGAACGTCAGTATCTAGAATCAGCATAAGATCTTGAGCCATTTGTAATCGGCC
>JAUXSJ010000350.1 GCA_030679615.1 Parachlamydiaceae bacterium
TATTTTATCATTCGTTTCTAATGATGATGAAACAAATATGATTGGAATACTGTTTGTCGATTCTTCTTTTTTAAGACGTTCACAAACTTCATATCCGTTCATATCTGATAGCATCACATCAAGCAAAATCAAATCAGGTAAAATTTTTTTAGTTTTCTCTAAGCCCTCAGTTCCAGTTGAAGCTTGAAACACTTCATAATTTTTCATTTCAAGATAAATGGAAAAAATTTCTTTAACACTTTCATCATCGTTAATTAAAAGAATTTTCTTTTTCATTTTTTATCCGTTAAATTTAAATCATTAAGCGGTAACTCAAACCAAAAAATGGTTCCTTGCGAATTTGATTGAAAGCTCATGTTTCCTTTGTGTCTTTCTATAATTGATTTAGCTATATTTAATCCAAGACCCATTCCTTTTTTTTGTGCATTAGCAGCAGACGTGTCTCTTGCAAACTTCTGAAAAATTTTTGATTGGAATTCTTTCGATATTCCCGGACCTTGATCCTTCACTTCAAAATGAATTTTATTACCCACTATTTTTGCTGAAATCTCTACTTGTCCTTTTTCTGGAGAATATTTAATTGCATTTGAAAGAAGGTTGTTCATTACTTGTATTAACCGATCTTCGTCTGCGTCAATTGACAATTCCTTTGGCACCGCTTGGCACATTAAAGAAACTTGTGCTTTTTGAGCAAAAGATTGATTTAACTCAATAACATGAGATAAGAAATCAGAAACATTCATCTTTTTAATGTTAAATTTCATTTTTCCAGCTTCCATTTTTTGAAGATCAATAATATCTTCAGTCAAATGCACTAAACGGTTACAATTTTTCTGCACTACATTAACGATTTTCAACGCATTCTCAGGTAATCCAAACTCTTTCAATAATAAAAGATCTAAAGCACCTTTAATTGATGCAATTGGAGACCTCAATTCATAACTTGTAATCCCTATTAATTCGTTCTTCATTCGGTCTAGTTCTTTTCTTTCAGTGATATCATGGGCAATGCCTACATAACCTAAATTTTCACCTTCTGAATTATTTACAGAAGTAATGGATAGCTGAACAGGAAAACGAGAGCCATCTTTTTTGATATAAGTCCATTCATGCGTATCTTGAACACCCTGGTCTGCTAAAAGAGTAAACACTTCAAAACCAGGAGAGATTTTCTTTTTGAGGAATTTAGATAGAGCAAATGCACGTGATTCCATTTCTTGAGGATCATGAAATATTGCTGGTGTAGTTTTGTTGATGACTTCACTAGCTTGATAACCTAAAATTTTTTCTGCAGAAGGATTAAAAGATGTAATCACACCTTGCTTGTTGACTGAAATAATCGCATATTGTGCAGAATTAAGAATAGCCTCAGTTGTTGCTAAAGCTTCATTTAACTTTTTCAATGCTTCAGCAAGCTCTTTTTCTTTTTCCTCAGTTTTTACAAGACCTCTATAAATTAAATAAAGACCCAAAAAAAACATCAGCATTGCTATTGAATTACTTAGAATTAAAATTCTAAGTGTATTTCTCATCGTTTTTTGTATTTTTAAATCTATTCCATATAACTCTTTTTGTTGTAATACAATAATGTCATTCATCAGAATTCTGATTTCATCCATTATTTTTTTACCTTTTTTCGAGACTAAAGCTTTTTGCGCTGGTTCGAAACCCCCTTCTTTTCTAAGTATAATCGTTTCATTTAATTCATCAATTTTTTCAACTTGCAGCTGTTTAACTTTTTTTAATTTATTTGATATTAGAGAATTTGAATCCTTCAAACTATTTGCCAAAAAATCTTTAGCATCTTTAGAATTAAGATAGTTTAATGCACTGTAATAGGAGTCTAGATAACTTTCATCTCCTGTAATTATATAACCCCGTTGACCTGTTTCAGCATCTTTTATATAAGATAAATATCCTTCATATAGATAAAGATCGAAAAGCTCTTTTTTTCGATTATTAAGATTATCAAAAAAATTAAGGGTAAAACGATAGGAAATGATAACGTTAACTATTATAATTAAAATACATAGAATTGTTAAAATAAAAAGCAATCTTCGATTCATTTTTATGCTATTGAAAATGTTGTTTCAAATTTATATTAAAAAAACCTAACAATTTATCAATCTAATTAGATTTTAAACCTAAATACTCTAAAAAAAACTCAATTTAATATTTAAAATTCCAGCCATAATTATATTATGACTGGAATTAAATTCTTATTTAGTCAACTAATGTTAATGCAAGTGGAGTACTTTTATTTCCATTAGATGCTACCGCTACTAAAGTATAGTCACTTTCTAGTGCACCACACTCTAGTAAATACTGAAAAGTAAAGGGACCTTCCGCTGAAATATTTGCAATTAATACATTGTCTTTATAAATTTCATAACTAATGATATTTGGCGCTAAGCTAGCACTCCAATGAAAATTCAAAATTTGATCAGCTCCTTCCTCTGTCACATATCCACCAAAAGCAGAAGGAGATGCCAAAGGAAATAATTGATCACTTCTTGATGAATAAACAAAATGATTAGAAGAATCTAACCAAGCTGCTATTGCTGTTCCTTGATTGCTTAGAGCCACTCTAGGTAAAAACCCTGAACTAGAGAGAGTTTGAGCACTTGTCCAAACACCCCCAAAAGGTTTTGAGGCTACCTGCACTGATGGAGCATCGCTAATATTAAAGTTCCAAATAGCTACATTATTCCCAAAGTTATCTTCAGATAGTAATAAGCCTGATGGATCAGATGAAGGAGTGGCTGTAATTGAGTCTGGATCTGTTAAATTTACAATATTTGTTAAATTTCCACCAAAAGCCAAAAATGCTGTACGTACAAAGCAATTATTTGATGGTTTTAATTCACCCCATAGGAGAGTTGCATTAGATAATGGATCTACTTTAATATCTAAATAAATTCCTGTAGTGTTGTTATCAGGGTTAGAAACAATCTCAGGGAATGTCCAAGTATCACTTCCAGCGGGTAAGAAGCTTGAATAAATCACATAATTTGTTCCTTCTTCGAACTGAACCCCAAAAAGAGCTATCGCATTTCCATTTTCAGCTAATACAGCTTTGGCAAAACCAACATCTATTGTTCCTGAAGGAAGTGGAATATCATTAATTGGAATTAATTCTTCAGTAGAAAAAGTATAACGAGCGGTATGCAAGCTTAATGAAGGAGCTGGGCCAATTCGCCATCCTATGACTGCTTCTCCTTCAGCTGCTGCAGCAAATATTGCTGCAGAAGTCGCAGAATTATCTGTTCCTAAATTAACAGGAGTTGTCCAACCTGGTGAATCATTTGCATATGCGACTAAATTAATAGAATAAGGAGGGGTATATGTATTTGAATCAGCCCCTAAAGCTAAAACACCCAACTGATTACCTAACTTATCAGCTCCTATTGCCCCATTATTAGGAAAACCGCTTAATGTTGAGGAAAGAATAGGACTTGACCAATCGCCATTAAGGGAGTCTAAAGTAGCTATCGCAACTGTTGTAGCATCGGCGGCTTCTTCTTCTAGGTGAAAATTAGACCACAGTGCATGAACTTTTCCGCTATTTAATGCAAATAAAATGGGAAAACTTGGAAATTCTGGGGATGTACCTGAATATAATAAAAAAGGTGAATTCCAATTTGGGGCCCCTGCAGGTAATGCAGCCGATATTAAATCTGTACCCGTTCCAATCTCTCCATGTAACCAACCTAAAAAAGCATTTGAATTTTCATCTATCGTCAAATACGAAGGGGTCGGATTCGTTGAACTGGCTTCTTCAGAAACTTGTACTGCTGACGTCCAAGCTAATAATGAACTTGTTAATCCTATGAATAAGAATGAGTGCGATTTCCAAGATAAAAAGAAATTTTTGTTCAAAAATTGCATGTTTCCCTCCTGGTTAATGAGATAATGGCCAACCTCTAATCCATAGCACATATTAAACTTTTAAAAAAGTCTTTTGATTTTGGTTTTTACGACACAGGAAGGAACATCTAAAATATTTCATAAGTATCTAAATTAAAATAAAATGGTGTTTTATTAATTAATATAAGTTGCAAACAACTAAGATTAAATTAAATTTTATCATTATATCGTTATATCGTTCCATCGTTAATTTTACTTTTAAATAACTCGAATCTAGAAGCAAAATTAACGATGGAAACGATATAACATATAACGATTTAAAGATATAATAACATAAAGATAAAAATTTAATTTAACTTAGTTATTGTAACTTACGTTAATTAACTAGATTTACTTTAAATAAATTGCTAATCTATTTACAGCATTCATAATTGAAATTGTAGCAGTGATATCAACTAGTTCTCTTTCATTAAACAAAAGATAAAGTTGTTCCTTAACTTTAGATGTTTCTTTATCATTAAGAGTAAATTCTTCACACCAAGCTAAACAATTTTTTCTTCTTCATTGAAACAATCAGCCTCTTTCCAAACAGTTAATAAGTCAAATTGATGTTGTTAAATTCCAAGCTTTCTAGCTTCATTAATGTGTATATTACAACAATATGCGCATCCATTCAATTGGGATGTTCTCAATTCAATAAGAAGGCGTAATGTTTGTTTTAAAGGTGAATGCAATAAGAGCGAAATCCATATAAATCCTTTATTCTGTTATTTTTAAATATAATAGATTTTAAAATTATTCATCATCCCCTTTAAACATTTTCTGCAACACTAGTGCATCTTGAATGGCATAACCTTTTTCATCATTATCAAAATAACAATAAACGGAAGCATCATCCAACCAATTTTCGATCTTTTTTTTCCATTCCTTTAATTTTTTAGGTCCATAAGAACCGCCATAAGCTTGTTTCGGACCATGTAAACGAATATAAACAAAATCAGAAGTCATTATTTCTGGCGATAACTCCCCTCTCAAATCTGTAATACATAACGCAATATTGTTCTCTTTCAATACTTCGTAGATTTCCGGCGTAAACCAAGTCTCATTTCTAAACTCAAATGTATAACGATGTTTTTTATTTAATAAATGTATAAATTCATTTAAGCGCTCTTTATTAGCATTAAACTTTGGTGGAAGTTGAATAAGAATAGGACCCATTTTTTTCTCAAAAGGTTGAATACTTTGATAAAAAATACCTAAGCTGTCTTGGCAATCGCTTAATTTTTTGTTGTGAGTAATGTAACGATTCATTTTTACAGAAAAAATAAAATCTTTTGGCACAATGTTATACCAATTTAGGACAGTTGTTTCACGAGGTGTATGATAAAACGTTGTATTTACTTCGACAGTTGAAAAAGTATTAGCATAATAGGGCAGCCATTGGATTTGTTTTAAGTCCGTAGGGAAAAATTTTTCTTTCCAATGTTCGTAAGACCACCCTGAAGTACCGATATGAATTGTATGTTTCTTTTTCATATCCAATCCTTTCATTATTTTTAATGCAAATACAGGTATGCTTTTAAATTATTATTCATAAACGGTTGAGTTAAATTTTTCAATAAATCACTCTCATTAAAAATAACCCTTGTGGCGGTGCAGTTTGACTTGACTTACGTCTATCTCTTGCTTCAAAGATTGTTTGAATGTCATGGATTTCTTTTTTATTTGCTGCGACTTCAATTAAAAGCCCTACAATATTTCTTACCATTTTGTAAAGGAATCCGTTACCCTCAAATTCAATTCTTATCCCTTCTTCAGACTCAACAACATCAATACGATAAACTGTTCGAACCGGATTTTTCGCAGCTGATCCTCGATGTGATTCATTAGAAAACGATGTGAAATCATGCGTCCCCACAAATAATCTTGCAGCTTCTTTCAACAAATTCACATCAATTTTTCTTTTTAAATGCCAAGTATATAATCGAAGAAAAGGATTTAGAATAGAATTTGGGTAAAGATGATAATGATATTCCTTACCGATGGCACTATATCGAGCATGAAAATCAAGAGAAACTTCTTCAATCTTAAGTATACGTATTGTTGGAGGAAGTAATCCATTTAAAGAAAAAAGAGTGCGGCTAAGATTAATCTGAGAATCTATTTTAAAATGTGCTGTTTGACCTTGCGCATGAACTCCTGCATCAGTTCTTCCTGATCCAATGATTTTAATCGTTTCATTATTTGTGATGATTTTTAAAGCATTTTCTATCAGCTCTTGAATCGAACGTCCATTAGGTTGAATTTGCCAACCATTAAAATCACTTCCATCATAGGCTATTGTCAATTTATAACAATGCATCAGACTTTCTCATTGTAACAAATTGTTCAGCCGTTACTAAATCTTCAGGCGTGGTAATTTTAATGTTAAAATAAGATCCCTCAACTAGTTGAACCGGTTTACCTATCAATTCTACTAACGAAACATCATCTGTCACTGTTTGTTGATGTTTTTTAACAAATTCAAATCCTTCCTTGAGAAGATCTAATCGAACTACTTGAGGGGTTTGAATCTCCCATAAAAAATCACGCTGAGGAGTTTCAGTGACCATTTTAAGAGCATCGCATTTTTTAATGGTCATTTTAACAGGCATTCCAACTGTTGCAGCGTTATGTTCATGACCTGCGTTCACGACCCGTCTGACTAAATCTTTATCAATAAATGGGCGAGCAGAATCATGAATACATACTAAAGGATTATTTTTGAGTTTCTGAATCCCACTTAAAACAGAATCTTGTCGTCGATCACCCGGCCTTGCAAATTGTAAATGAATCGAACGTGGTTGTGCTAAAGAATTGAAAAAATTTTCATATTTTTCTTCACAAACAACAACGATTTCTTCCACTTCAGGTAACGTTAAAAAACATTCAAATCCATACAATGCAATCGGCTTACTATCTATTATTAGATATTGTTTTGGGATTTCTCTTCGCATACGAGTTCCCACACCACCTGATAAATAGACAACACTAAATGGTTTCATTTTTTATTCTTCCTGCAAAGTGATTAATGTCAATTCAGGTATCGAACCCCATCGAAATTTCATGATACTTGATATTCCTCTATTAACATATGCCTGTTGTGAATTTTTGAATCTTAAGTGGCCTCTTTTAAAGTCCAAATTTTCAATCCGAGTAAATTTCTTCCACATCCATGGAATATTAATTTGGCCACCATGAGTATGTCCAGATAAAATAAGATTTCCGGGGTATTCATTTAAAGTTTTTATAGCATCTGGATTATGCGTTAAAATAATCCCAGGATAATCTTTATTAAATTTTTCAAATGCTGCTTTAGGATTCAATCTTCCTGTAGTATATTCTTCTAAGCCACAAATATTTAATTGTGTTCCTTTTACATTAATTTGCTTAGTTTCATTATTAAGGACCTGAAAAGATGTTTCGTTCAATAAATCAAGCAGTTCTGAATGATATGATATTTTTCTTACATCGTCTGTGATTTTTTTTGACAACGTTGAAAAATTAAATAATCGTTTAAATCCTCTTAAAATATCTGAAGAATCATTTTTTTCTTCAACAGCATAATCTCCTTCTTGATTAACCGTAACAAAATGCGAGTAATCATGATTACCCAAAACAGCATAACAACCGTAAGGGGCATAAATTTGATTAAGTAAAACTTTTAATTTTTCCTTATTATCTAATTTGGATCTGCAAATAAAATCTCCTGTAAACACAATTAAATCTGGTTGACAAGAGGCAATTTTTTTTATTAATTTTTTGGCCAATACATTTGAAAATTTCCCATGCCAATGTAGATCACTAAAATGCAAGATTTTAAACCCCTCTAAATCTTTTGGCAATAAAGGAATTTTAATGGTTAAAGATGTGATTTTTAATAAATTAGGTTCAATAAAGCGAGGCCAAACTCCAATTACAGAAAAAATACACCATAAATCCCATGCAATTTGACTTTTTTTTAAATTCAATATTACCTCAAAAATGATATTTAATAAATATTGAAAGAATAATAATCATTTAATTTAATTAAATAAACAACAAAACATCGAAATCAATTAATTTAATTTTTAAAAAAAATGTTAATTTATTTAAAGAGAGTATTTAAGAATTTATATAACAAAAAAGATAAACGTTCAGTCAATGGTATCAACTTAATTTACATGTCGCAAAATCATCCGCTGAGATCACAGAGCTTTCTGAGAAAAATGAGATAATTGAGATAGAATTAAGGTTTTATTTCTCTCAATTTTCTCATATTTTTTCAGTGATCTCTGTGATCTCAGTGGTTAATTTTGCGAAAAGTAACTTAAGTTGACACCATGGACTGAACGTTTATCTTTAAAATATTATTCAGCTAAAATCTTATGCTGGTATTTGAATAATATGTTTTGAGACTTCTTTAGTCATATCAAACATATTAATTTGTTTTTTTCCACCCAGAACCTTACTTAATTTTTCATCTGGATTAATCATACGTTTATTAGTTTGATCTTGCAAACCATGTTCTTTAATGTATGTCCAAAGGTTTTTTGTAATTTCTGTTCGTGGTTTTGGATCGCTGCCCACAATTTCTGCTAATGCATCAGTCACTTTTACTGGTCGCATAAACGCAGAATTTTTTTTATCTTTCGTCATTCTAATGCTCCTTATTTTGCAATAATAAATGGATTTTCCAATGTTAAGAATGGCATTACATTGAGATGCCTTCGTTCAAAATTTTAAAGTCTTCTTCACAGATAAGGGTTCTTTTAGCGTGGATTCTTTTTATAGTCAAAACAATTTGTATTTTCGCTTATAAATCTCTCTTTTATAGCAAAAATTACCCAAATAAAAAAAAATTTTAGAATTTTTTTTTAAAAATTAAATATCGACACTTGCACTAAACTCATTAAAACTGGCAATCTTTCATTTTTTCCAATTAAATGTTAACTTCTTCTCGAGGAATTTAAGAAAGATGGTAAAAATGACATCCTCCATTACTTTAGAACAACAAATCAGTGAATTAAATCTACTCATTCCGTCACTTAAAAAATGTAAAAATCTCGAAGAAAAGATTGATGTTCTAAATCAATCACCTATTGTAAAAGAATTTTTCGAGGATTCGAATCCCATCAATAATGAATTATCGCAATACACTGGAATAAGTGAATATGTCATTAAAGCCATTATTGCAATCAATCAAGGTCCTATTGTTTTCAATAGCATGAATCAATCCTTATCTACAAATAATCTCGAACAATTAATTGATCAACTTTTAGAAACAGAAAAATTTTATGATTGTCTCGGCGGTATTATAGGTTATCATGCCAATGCTTTAAATTTAATTTACAAACAAACCAATCCACAATCCATTTCATTCAATCAACAATGTTATAAATGCCCTGAAGGACTTAATTTAAATCAAAAAGATAATGCAGAAATTCATCAAGCAGTCCGTTGTGGAATAGAGTATTTGAATACAATATTTGAAATGTATCCGATTGGCGGAGCCGGTGATCGTTTAAATTTAAAAGACCCTGTTACTAATGCTCCCCTTCCTGTTGCTGTATTGCCCTTTGCTGGACGCACATTATTAGAAGGACTGATTAGAGATGTTCAAGGACGTGAATATTTATATTTTAAATTAATGGGCAAACAAATTGTTATTCCTATTGTTTTGATGACTTCATGCGAAAAAGACAATCATTCTCACATCATTAATATTTTTATTGAAAACCATTGGTTTGGTCGTCCAAAAGATTTATATTTCTTTATTAAACAACCCCTTGTTCCTGTCATTACTCAAGAAGGTAATTGGTCGTTAAAAGAGCCATTCAAACTATCTTTAAAGCCTTCTGGACATGGTGTCATATGGAAATTAGCTGAGGAACAAGGTGTATTTAAACAATTAGAGCATATTGGCAAACATGAATGTCTGATTCGTCAAATCAATAATCCAATTGCAGGAACAAACAATTCTTTGCTGGCACTAATGGGAGTTGGATGTCATGAACAAAAATCATTTGGTTTTCTATCTTGTGAACGTTTAAACAACAGTTCAGAAGGCATTGATGTTATTATTGAAAAAAATGAAGAAAACAAATTTAGTTATTGTCTGACAAATATTGAATACACTGATTTTAAATTATATGGGATTAATAATTCAAATTCTGAAAATGAAACTGACTTTTCTTCATTTCCCACAAATACAAACATTCTTTTTGCACATATTCCTTCTATTCGTGATGCTTTAAAGAAATGTCCCATTCCTGGTCAGTTAATAAATATGAAATCAAAAGTTTCATATATTGAACCTGATGGTCATCAATCCTGGATAAATGGTGGTCGTTTGGAGTCAACAATGCAAAATATTGCTGACTACATCGTGGATCAATTCCCTCAAAAATTAAACAAAAAACAACTGAAAAGCAAACTAAAGACATTTTTAATCTACAACAATCGATCACACACGATATCTCCAACAAAAAAATTATTTAATCATGGAGAATCACCAGATTCTACCCCAGAACAATCTTTTCACGATCTTTTGCATAATAATTATCTTCTTTTAAGAGAATGTGGGTATGAATTACCTGATTGGAAAGAATTTGAAAATGCATTAATGAATGGTCCTGCATGTATTTTTCTATTTCATCCTGCCTTAGGCCCATTATATTCAATTATCAAACAGAAAATTAAAAAAGGGCATTTTCATTCTGGTTCAGAATTACAACTTGAGATTGCAGAAGCCTATATTGAAAATTTCAAGCTGAGAGGTAGCTTCTTGGTTAATGCGAAATCTCCTTTAGGTCAATTTGATGCTCAACAATGTCTTCAATTAGGTTTTGAAAGTCGATGCTTTTTACAAGATGTCACTGTAGTCAATCAAGGAATAAACTATAAACTTTCCCAAGATTACTGGAAAAATTCCCCATCAAGACTTGAGAAGGTTGAAATTATTCTCAATGAAGGATCTGAATTTTTTGCACAAGGAATTATTATAGAAGGAGATCATCAATTTGAAATACCCGCTTACCATAAATTAGTCCTTCAAGGTAAAGGTAAAAAATGGAAAGAGGAATATTCTCCTATTCAAAATCCTTCTTGGAAATGGAACCATTCTTTCAATGATCAAAATGAAGTGGTGTTATCTTATATTAAATCATAAAAGGCCATTGTTAATTTAAGAGGGCGTCAGGGAACCTGAAGGTAGTCAGGCCGTCCCGGCCTAGTGAGGCCTCTTTTGGTTGGAAAATGAAAGTCATAACACCTGAAGAAGGTAATCAGGCCGTCCCGGCCTGATAGCCAAAATAGATTCAGGCCGAGACGGACTGACTACCTTCAGGTTCCCTGACGCCCTCTTGATTAAACACTGCCCAATTATACATAAAAAGACCTTTATGGCTCATACCTGAATTACCTAAATCAATTAAAAATAGGTTAAATGATGTGGTCTATAGCTTCACAACAAAATTTTTCTATTTATACCATTGACAATCATTCAAAAAAACAAACCAAAAATATTTGTTCTAATTTTAATGATTCCCCTCCACTTTTGCTTACTGATGCTGATCTATGTTATGAAGCTTTAAAAAAAGCAAAAGTTTATAATGAAGATGGATCTGAAAAAGAAAAAATGAGTGGTATGCCCTTTTTTTCCATCAGTTCGGATGAAGAAAATTTTCAGTTTTTTTTTAATCAAATTCACTCTGACCTTAATCGAATCATTTTTACAATCAATCCTCCTAAAGGATCCTTAATTACTCTTAAAAATCTTTTAATTGATCTCAATCGATCATATGCTTTTTACGATATTTATTATTTACCAAGTGACCATCCAAACTTTTTTAACAATCTACTTAAAAAAACTGTTTTATCCTTATTTGAGGACAATGACACATACAATTGTCATCTAATTTTAGATGAAAACGAAAACTCTGATTTCAAAAAACATTCTGATTCTATAAATAACGAAAATCAATTTTCCGAATTTTCCTTACTAAATTTTTTTGAAAAAAATTTTCACCAAGAAAAAACCATTCCTTTTATTAAAACACTATTCATCAGTTGTGAAACAATCGATGAAAAATTAAAATCAACACTTAAAAAAATTTTTGATTCTTCTTCAATTTCCCAGATCAATCATCCAGTTCACTCCCTTCTTTCTTTGCAAATAACCACACAGGATGAAAACCCGTTACAACTTGTGTTTCACCATAAATCGATTTCGATGATTGATCATGAATTTATGAATATTTCTATTTTAGAAACAGTGTCTCAATCTAATTCAGAAAACATTTCATTTCTTATTAGATCAAATGAAAACTCAACATTTAAACGCGCGTGCTTGCAATATATAACAAAAACTTGGCAACCGTCTTCTCAATCAACCTTACAGGATAATTGGATTGCTTTTCTATTTTCTGGAAAAAGAGGTGCGCGTTTACTTTCTGATCCATATGAAAAATACATGGTCGAATCCCTACCTAATAATTCATTAAGTCTTCATGCATTACTTATCAATAGATTATCAAATATTTGCATTTCACCAGAGGATCGTTTTTCTTTTATCTTTCGTGCTTGCTTATCTTTAAACAAATACTTGCATTGTCATGATAATGAATTCACGCAGTTATGGAGTAAATTAGATTCAATAGATTGTTTTCCTATAAATAAATTTCATCCATCTTTCCATGTTAAAGAAGCTTTAATCGAAAAAAAAATCCCCTTTAGCCTTATTGAAGCCTACTTAACCATTTTAACTTTTTTATTTTACCCTGAATCTTTAACTCTTCATGAAAATGAATATGTTCTTGGAATTCATTTTCCCTTTCCAGCATATTTACCCTGCCATCTAAATCAATCTATAAAAAAATTACTATCAACAACGCAAGAAGATCACGTTCCTGTTTTCAAAACGCTTTTTCGTCAATTTTCTTTATTTAATCATTCACCTAATCTTTATTCTCATCTAAGCGTACATTTAGATTCATTAAATATACATCCTCAAGAACTAACTGATTTATTTCAAGAATCCTTAGCTTCTCCATACCCTTTTTTAGGGTTCATAATTACTCAAT
>JAUXSJ010000351.1 GCA_030679615.1 Parachlamydiaceae bacterium
TCTCTAATTTCTTCATCGGATAATTTCTCTGCGTCCAATTGGCCGTATTCTTTAATCGCTTCTTTCATCGTTAAACGTTTCCAAGGAGCTTTCATGTCAATATAAACAGTATCTTCACCTTCAGAAGGAGTGTAAGGCACTTGAGTCGATCCATATAGTTCAATGGCTAATTTTTCAAATAGCGTTTCCACAAAGATCATCATGTCTTTGTAATCCCAATAAGCAGCATAAGCTTCCATCATGGTAAATTCAGGATTGTGCGTACGATCGATTCCTTCATTTCTAAAAACTCGACCGAGCTCATAAATACGGTTCATTCCACCGACGATAAGTTTTTTTAAAGGGATCTCAAGAGAGATTCTCAAAAACATTTCTTGATCCAACGCATTTAAACGCGTATGGAAAGGACGCGCTTCAGCACCTCCATAAATGGATTGCAGAATAGGCGTTTCCACTTCTAGAAATTGATGATCGTCTAAATATTTGCGAATTTGTTGAATAAGGTGAGAACGTGTTCTAAATTTCTTTGCAATGTCAGGATGTGAAATAAGATCAAGCCATCTTTTACGGTAACGAAGTTCCTTATCGACTAAACCGCCATGCTTGTCAGCTAGGGGAAGAGTTGTTTTACAAAGAAGGGTTACCACTTTTACGAAAACAGTCAGCTCTCCTTTATTGGTATGGAAGAGGTTTCCTTCAATTCCAATGATGTCGCCTAAGTCAAATTTTTTCTCAATAAATTTATAAGGTGAAACTTCGCTGGATTCTTCTGGGCTATAATCAACAAGATTTGTTAAATCACGATTAAACATGATTTGAATTCGACCTGTTTCGTCTTGAATTTGTCCAAAAGCATTTTTCCCCATGGAACGAAATAAAACTAAACGACCTGCTAATTTAACTGGAAGAGTTGTGCCGGCGGCGGCATCGTCGCTATGCCCAGCTTGAGCTTCATCGAATCCTTCATGTAAACCAACGGCTGTATGAGTGGGAGTAAATTTGTGAGGATAGGGGTTAATGCCAGCTTCGCGAATTTCTTTAAGTTTACGTGTTCTATTTTGAAATTCTTCATGCTCGTGATAGTCGGGTTTTTTTGACATATAATCAGTCCATTCAAGAGTTAAGTGGGTTCTTCTGCGTGAATGACAATGGGATTTCTAAAGCCACCGCTTCGACTGTACTCTAAACGAGCGTAGGCTTGAATAGTTGTCCAGAAAATGGCTCCCATATAAATCATTATCATTAAATAAAAAAATTTTGTTTGAGGGTGAGTTCGTTTAAAACGTTTCCAAATGTAGAGCATATTTTTCTCCTTCAATTATTCATAACTGCATCCTAACAAAATAAGTAGAGGGATGCAATTTCTTTTGAAGAGAAATGATTCTAGCCCAAACAGTCAATTTAAATGCGATGGTGTACTAGTTTATCACTCGTCCAACTAAATCATAATCGGCAATATCAGTGATTTCAACTTGGTAAAGTTTTCCAAATCCTTTCACTTTTCGTCCGTCATTAATAATGATTTGACCGTCAATATCAGGACATTGACCATAATGACGTCCAATCATCAATAATTGAGTTTCAGGATGGTAGCCCTCAACAAAAACATCTAGTTTTTTTCCTAAGAATTTCTTCTGTTGTTTCTTCACAATGTCTTTTTGCAATTTCATTAAGTGATGATAACGTTCTTCTTTAACTTCCTCAGAAATTTGATTAGGCAAATCGTAAGCATGTGATCCAGGCTCTCGAGAAAATTTAAAAATCCCTACATTATCTAAAGGGTAGTCTTGAATAAATTGAGCAAGCTCCTCAAATTGTTCTTGAGTTTCACCAGGATAACCAACAATTAAACTAGTTCTAACTATAATTTCTGGAATTTCATGTCGCAATTTCGTTAAAATTTGAATGATATCTTCTTTTGAAGTCAAGCGACGCATAGATTTAAGAATAGTATTATTAATATGTTGAATAGGCATATCTAAATAACTGCAAATGCGCGAATCACTTTTCATCAAAGCAATTAATTCATCTGTAATTTCATCTGGATAAAGATATAACAAGCGTAACCAAAAAGGTTTGTCTATAGCAAGCATGCTCTTGATTAAGTCCAATAAAGCTGCTAGATTTTTAGATCCTTGTTCTTTGCCATAATCACCTAAATCTTGGGCAATCAAAATAATTTCTTGAACACCTTGATCTAATAAAAGATTAAATTCTTTTAAAACTTGATCTTTACTTTTGCTTTTTAAAGGACCTTTAATCGTCGGAATCACACAATAAGCACAGCGTTTACGGCAGCCTTCAGCAATTTTTAGGTATGCAAAGTGTTTAGGGGTGGAAAGTCGACGTGGGATTTCGCCTGCTTCAAGATAACTTCTGGCAGTCGTGACCCTTTCGCCTTTTTGATGAGATTGCACTGCTTCTAAAATCCCTTCTACATCTCCAGAACCTAAAAAGTAATCAATTCCTGGGAATTTGTCTTTCAATTCGTCTCGATGTGTTTGGACCATGCAGCCTGTAACGATCAATTTGGCTGTTTTTTTTCGAGAAGATAAGGTCTCTTCAACAGTATCTCGTGATTCTTGTCTTGACGCTTCAAGAAATCCGCATGTATTGATCACAATATAATCAGCGTCTTCTAAATTTTCTGTAGCCTCATATCCAGCTTTAAGGAGGATGCCTAGCATTACTTCACTGTCTACAAGGTTTCGAGGGCAGCCTAAGCTAATAAAATGAATTTTATTGCCATCAAAATCAAAATTCATAGTGGATTTTGTCTCAAGGGATCGTAATTCGACAGTATCTTCAACTTTCGGATTATCATTTTGATTTTTTTTATTATAAATCGGTAACATTTAAACTCTCATTAATAAAAAATATTTTTTGTTATAGAAAAATAGTTTAAAGTAAATCTTGTTTAATTACGATTGTTTTTTTGTATACGTTTTGTAAGTTCTCAAAAAGTCATGATAGCATAAGACTTTTTTGATAAAGTAGTCAGGGCGTCCCGCCCTGATGCAGGCCGGGACGGCCTGATTACCTTAAGGTATTACATTCTATTTTCCAACTAGGAGTAGCTTAAGGAGTGTACGCAAATTTTTTTTTGTTTGAAATGTCGCCTCAGATAAAATCCTGTTTAATCCTAGCTCCAACGCTTCGACTTGTCGAAGCGTTGGAGCTAGGATAAACAGGGTTTTATCTGAGGCGACATGATGTACTAGGAAAGTGTAAAAAAATAATTTGAGCCGTGAAAAGACGGCATTTTAAGTACAATTAAATTGAACGCCTTAACATGCAAGATGAATTGATAAATAAATTTTTTGAGAGAATTTATGGGCTTTTCAATCAACGAGTTTCTTCAGTCCGGCGCAATCATGAGTCTTTCCCCTAAGAAATTATTAATCGGCTGGGGCGAGTTTCAAAAATTTTCTTTTAATGCACAGAATTCCAATCAACCCTCTTTTTATTTTAATGATTTTTTTTTAACGGAACCTTTTCCTTGGATTCAATTTAATCACACAATGGAAATAGAAATTGAAGAACTTGAATCTTTATTAGAGACAATCTCTTTTTCTGAGAAAAAACCATTATGGATTGAACCCGATTCATTAAAATTTAAGCAGGGGTTTGATGATTTGTTTAAATTATTAAAAAATAAAACATTGAAAAAAGCCGTGCCTTATTTATTTGAGCATTCATCTCAAGAAATATGTCTCAAAAGTGTTTTAAAAAATTCATTAAAAGTCATAAAACAACGACCTGGGTTTTTATATGGATTTTGGATTAAATCAAAGGGGGTTTTAGGAATAACACCTGAGATTTTATTTTCCCATCATCATGAAACGCCAATGACCTTTCAAACGATGGCTTTGGCTGGTACTTGTTCTTCAAAGATAGATGTTGAAGCATTTACCAAGAATCATAAAGAAAGGAATGAGCATCAAATTGTGATAGATGGAATCTCTCATTCTGTTCGTGAGATTGGAAAAGCCATGTCCGGAGATTTACAAGTTCTTAAGCTACCCCTTTTATCTCATTTGATGACACCTATTGAAGTACAATTAAATGTTCCTTTTCAGTATGATTTAATTGTTCAAAAAATGCATCCAACACCAGCTCTTGGGGCTTTTCCTGAAAATGAAGGTAAAATGTGGCTTGAAAAATTTGAATTACATACTCCACGCGGATATTACGGAGCTCCAATTGGATTCCAGTATCCTAAAAAAAGAATTTCTTCGTGCTTTGTTGGGATTAGAAATGTGCAATGGAATTCAACAGGTATGCGAATTGGTGCAGGTTGTGGGGTAGTTGAAGAAAGTATATATGAAAATGAATGGAATGAAATACATCTAAAAATTCGTTCGATTAAGGATCAATTTGATTTATGAATACTCTTCAAACTACTTTTAAAACTATAGTAGATTCTAAACTTGTACAAAATATTCTCGAAACGGTAATAAAAATAGGGGTAAGTGAATTTTGTATTTGTCCAGGTGCACGAAACGCTGCTTTAATTTATCCCTTGATCAATGATACAAGAATTCAAACTTATAATTGGCCTGAAGAAAGATCAGCTGCTTTTTTTGCACTTGGCCGAATTAAAGCAACTAAACGTCCTGTTGCGATTATTACTACTTCAGGTACTGCTGTAGGTGAACTTTTACCTGCAGTTATGGAAGCATATTATACGGGATTACCTTTAGTTGTTATTTCAGCAGATCGACCTAGAAGATTTAGAGGATCAGGTGCCCCTCAATCTGCTGAACAAGTAGGAATATTTAGTCATTATCTTCATTTGATGCAAGATGTTCAATCTGGTGAATGCGTTAATTTGACTAAATGGTCGTTAGAGGGTCCCATTCAACTAAATGTATGTTTAGAAGAACCCATAGATTCGGAATGTAAAAATATTCGATTAAGTTCAGATTTAAACATCGATCAAAAAACTCAATCAACAAACACATTTCAGTATGATTCAGATTACTCGCAATTTTTAAAAAAAGTAAAATTTCCTTTTATCATCGTAGGTGGTTTAGATGCTTTAGATCGAGAAGCGATCATAAATTTGTTATTACATTTACAAGCCCCTGTCTATTTAGAAGCACACTCAGGAATTCGCGAAGATAATCGAATTGCTCATCTAAAAATTCAATGCGTAGAAAAGGTTTTACTTCATTCAAATAAAAACCATTATCCCATTGATGGAATCTTTAGAATAGGAAATGTTCCTACATTGCGTTTTTGGCGAGATTTAGAAGAAGCAAATAGTGGTTTGAATATTTATTCTCTTTCATCATTACCATTTTCAGGATTAAGTTCTGTCCAAATTAAGAAAAATTCCATCAATTCTTTTGTAGAATGGGCATTACTGCAACCAAATGAAAAGAAATATCCTTTTTTTGATTGGCATAACAAAGACAGGCAGTTACAACTGGAATTTGAAACATTATTTTTAAATGAACCATTAGCAGAGCCAAGCCTCATTCATCAATTATCGAAAAAAATACCGCTTAATGCAAAAGTGTATTTGGGAAACAGTTTACCTATTCGAGAATGGGATTTAGCTGCGACACATGCCATGAGGTATTATCAAATCACAGCGAGCAGAGGAATGAATGGCATTGATGGACAACTAGCTACATTTTTGGGTTATTGCTCCGATGAGCAAGACAATTGGGCTATTTTAGGGGATCTAACGACACTTTATGATATGGCGGCTCCATGGGTGGTAGAGCAATTAGGGGCAATGAGAATCAATCTTGTTGTGATTAATAATCAGGGTGGTGCCATTTTTAATCGTAAATTTGAACATCCTATTTTTCAGAATCCTCATCATTTATCTTTTAAACCTTTCGCAGAATTTTGGAATTGGACTTATGAAAAATGGGATTCTATTCCATGTGAAATTTCAAGCTGTCAGGGAGCACGATTAATCGAATTATATCCAAATCAAAATGCGACAGATTCATTTTGGAAATCATATCAGATGATGATGGAGTCGTATGACTAAAATATGGACTCTACCTGGGTTTTTAGGTCTTCCATCTGACTGGGATTTTCTTAAATGTGAGCATATTCATGCAATTGATCTATCATTATTTTCATTAAAATCATTAAGGGGCTGGGCTCATCAGTTTAATCAATTTGTTTTAAAAGAAAATGAAGAACCGTCATTTTTAATGGGGTATTCATTGGGTGGTCGATTAGCTTTGCATGCGCTTATTGATTCTCCAAAACAATGGAAAGGTGCTATTATTGTTTCCGCACATCCGGGATTAAAGACATTCGATGAAAAAGAAAAACGATTGATTCGTGATCAAATGTGGGGAGAACGATTTCTTAAAAAAGATTGGCAAAGTTTAATGATTGAATGGAATGGTCAAGAGGTTTTTTCTTCAGATGGATTTCATTTCCCTAGAATGGAAAAAGAATATCAACGTCAACAAATAGCGCAAATGCTTGTAAACTTATCTTTAGGAGCACAAGAAGATATTACAGAAGAAATTTTAAGATTGCCTATGCCTATTATGTGGATTACAGGGCAAGATGACAAACGCTTTAGTCAAATTGCCAGCGAACTCAAATTTAGTTGTGAGAAATCAAAATGGCTAAATGTTGAAAATGCTGGTCATCGAGTTCCGTGGGTTCAGCCTGAAGTGTTTTTAAAACATATAAGAGAGTTTACAAATAACTAAAAAAATCAACTGAATGATTAAATGTTGTCGACATAACCTTTATTCCTTATTCAATATGCGTAAAGCGAATTGAGCTCTATCATTACCTTGATGGGCAGCTTTTTTAAACCACTCAACGGCAATTGCATCGTTTTTGGTGACGCCTTCGCCTTTATTATAACAAAAACCTAAATTGTATTGTGCATCAGAATGTCCTTTCTCAGCAGCTTTTTGATACCACTCAACGGCTTTTACCTTATCTTCGGTGATGCCTTCGCCATCGTCATAACAAACACCTAAATTAAATTGAGCAATAGCAAATCCATTTTCAGCAGCTTTATTATACCACTTAAAGGCAGATGCATCTTTTTTGGGGACTCCTTTGCCATTTTTATAACAATCACCTAAACAGCATTGAGCAGTAAGATCTCCCTTTTTCGCCATTTTTTTGAGTTCTGGTATGTCATATTGACCTTAAGAAATTAAAGTTTTGATTTCTCGATTTATTGATGAAATTATAGAATTCATATTTTTGCTTTTAAGGTTGTTTAGAAAAATGTAGTAATTTTCATTTGGGTTTTTTTATAGTAACTTTAATGTGAATTTTTTATAAATAAAATTCTAATAAAAGAGAATCATTTCAACACTATGAAATAGAAAGTATTTCTCTAAAATTTAAAAAACATGTTGATTTGAACAATTATTAGTTTGAATGTTTTTTAAAAAATATTAACAAATTACAGAAATTATAATTGAAGATCATGAAATAAATGAAAATTTTGTAATCATTTATCTTTTTCATCATTAGAGTATTTAAATGAATTTGAGCTGGTTCATATCCTTGGTTAGCAGCTTTAATGTTATGAATAAAAATATTTTATAAATCATATTATTTCCCGAAAGTGAAGCAAAGATAAGTTTTCAATATTCATGTTATGGCGAAGTATGAAAAAGTAATCAGTCCGTTTCCTGTATAGGAATCAACTTAAGAAACTTCAGTGTTAATGATTTGTAGCCTAGACTTTAGCTTAAGTTAATGCCTTTGCGTTTAGTCTGGGCTTGTTTTTGCAGGATTTAGATTGAAAATCCAGTTGAAATTTATCATAGAATAACTTTTGTTTAGTTCAAACTAAAATGTAAGATGACATAGAACTTATTTAGCGTCATTAGATGTTATTAAATAACATAGGGAATAATTTTATACGGTACATGTTGACAATACTGCTGCCAATCATCGCCATACTTCAAAGAACAGCGTCGATCATCTCTAAATGCTCTTTCGATTAGAAGAATCGTCAAAAAAACAAGATAAAAATAAGGAAGGAAATGCGTAAATAAAGCCGGAACACTCCAAAAAAAGGCTGCGCAAATTTCAGGGATATAATGAAAATGCCTCGAGATACCCCACCATCCAGATGCTAAAAGTAAATTTTCCTTTTTTTCACCTTTTTCAGTTGTATAACGAGCTAAAGTTAAAACAGGAGGTTTTCCCCAAATTTTACAATCACCACGTCTGGTCCGCACATTTTGTCGTTGCCGGTCTGCCCAATAATTGATAGCGATTGATATGGATCCTAAACTTAAAATAATGGCCGAAAGCCATATTCCTAAATGAACGGGATGATTGACTAAATAAAATGTGGGCGAAGTGTAAATGCCTGGTAACCATACCAATACTCCCCAACAGATATAATAGCCTGCGCGATCATGCATGATATCGAGAGATCCTAAATAGCCTGTTTCCCAATAGAAAAATTTGCTGATATAAATCAGTTGTAAAGCGACAGCGACAATCATTGAGTCATTAATGCCATACACTTCATGTTGCTTCGCTGCAAAAGAAATAATTAATAAAGGCCAACCCATCATTGCAGCACGGCAATTGGTGAACATTTTAACGTCCCAACCTAAAATTCTAGGGTAGAGTTCAGCGCCCCAATAAAAATCAAATATGAGGTGGCCTGAGCTTCCAGAATCTGTGTCGGTTGGATACAATCTTCCTTTTATCAAAAGAAAAATACATAGGCAAAAACTGAAAAAATTAAGAGCCCCTAAAATTTCAGCAAAATGATCATAAAGAAGGGTTGGAGAAAATAAGTTAAAATAAAAAGAAGTCATCACGAAAGTGATTAAAGTGATGGCGTAAGCTAAAGGACCATTTGCTTTATAAATAGGAATATTTCCGGCTGGAGTCGTCGGACCCAAAAAAGTTTTTCCCGGTAAATATTTCATGAGGACTAATTCAAAAACAGCATAGATACCTAAAATTTTCCAAGCTGTTTCCGATCCAAAAAAATAAGGAAACCAAGCGATTTCAAGAACTGAAAAAAGGCCATCTTGATGAATTGTTTCAAATAATTGTTCAAAAGAACCATCTAAATGCAGATTTGTATATAAAATTAAAAAAACGGCTAAAGGTGAAAAAAGAATTAAGAAGAGGGGGCAGAAAAATAATCGACAACAACGAATTACTCTTTGTATAAATGTTGCTTTGAAATACATTTAGAGCCTATAGAAATTTAAAAGAGTATAATGTTGATTAAAAAATTTGATATTAGTGAAAAATCAAATTAAACGCAAAGTTTCATCAAATGGAAATACTCTAATGAACTCAAATCTTTATTTCAGGTATTAATGCATTCGCTTACCTTACAACAAGTTTGTCAAATTTTAAATATTTCTTCTTCTTTTTCACAAACTCAAATTCATGGAGTTCAAGTTGATTCTCGTTTAATAAAGCCTGGGGATTTATTTATTGCTCTTAAAGGTGAAAAAACAGACGGTCATTGTTTTTTAGAAGATGTGCGTCAAAAAGGAGCAATAGGCGCAATCGTTTGTAAAGATTTTCAGAATCAACACATTGACTTTCCATTAATACGAGTTGAAGACCCTCTCCATTCATTTCAAATGTTAGCGCAAAAACTTATCCAAAATTCTTCCCCGCGCATTATTGGTGTGACTGGATCTGTAGGAAAAACTTCTACAAAACATTTCATTCAAACTTTACTAGAAAAACATTATAAGTTAATTGCGTCACCAAGAAATCAAAATTCTCAGATTGGACTTCCTCTGACAATATTAAATCATACAGATGGAACAGAGGATGTTCTTGTTTTAGAAATGGGGATGACTGAGGCTGGTCACTTGAAGCAACTTGTCCAAATTGCGCCTCCTGAAGTCGCTGTTATCACTAACGTAGAGCTTGTTCATGCTGAAAATTTTCATTCTCTAAAAGAAATTGCTTTAGCTAAAGGAGAAATTTTTTCTCATCCTTCGACACGCCTAGGGATTTTATCAAAAGAAAATCCTTTTTTTGATGATTTATCAGCAATTAAAGATTTTGAGAAAAGGTCTTTTTCAAACTCTTTTCAAAATGCCGATTATTTTATACATTTAAAAAACAAACAATTGTCAATTCAGGCAAATATTGAAAAAAAATTGATTGAGTTAGGATCTATTTCATTTCAAGGAAATCATCATCTTCATAATTTAGTTGCTGCAATTGCCGTTGCAAGGTATTTTAATATTGACTGGGAATCAATCATTCATACAATTCCGACACTACATTTAACTGAAAGACGCTTTGAAATCGTTCATCAACAGAGCATAACCTTTATCAATGATAGTTATAATGCTTCTGAATTTTCAATCAAAGCAGCACTTGAATCAATGCCTTCTCCTAAAAAAAATGGAAGAAAAATTGCTGTTATTGGAAGCATGTCAGAATTGGGAAAATTTTCTTTTGATTGTCATCGTAATGTTGGTCATTATGCTCTAGATTATGTTGAAATAATGTATTGTTTAGGCGATGATTGTCAGCCCATTGTAGATATCTGGAAAAACCAAGGTAGATCAGTGTGTTTATTTCAAAAAAGAGATGAGTTAGTTCGTTGTCTAAAGAATGAATTGAAGCAAAATGATGTTGTGTTGTTGAAAGGGTCTAATTATCATGAACTTTGGAAAGTATTAGAAGAAATATGATTTTACTATTAATTCAATATTTAAAAATAAATTTTGGAATGAAAATTCCAAGTGTTTTTTCGTACGTTTCAACTAGAATGATGTTAGCTGCCGTCACTTCTTTATTGTTGAGTATATTTTTAGGGCCGTTTTTTATTCGTAAATTGTATGAATTAAAAGTGGGTCAATACATTCGTAAAGATGAATGTCCACTATTAGGTCAATTACATGAAAAAAAACAGCAAACCCCTACGATGGGCGGCATTCTTATTTTATTTTCCATGGTTGTTTCTTTGCTTCTTTGGATGGATTGGACGCATGTTTTTACTTTGATTTTATTTTTAACAACAATTTTCTTTGGATTATTGGGTGGAATAGACGATTACTTGAAACTAAAATTAAAAAATACTAAAGGCTTGTCGGCAAAAAGAAAGTTATTTTTTCAATGCATATTTTCCCTTGGAATTGCTTTGTATCTTTTGTGGCCACCTTTTAGCGAGTCTTTAAGTCATGGAAGATGGTTTAATCCTCCTGTTGTCAAACAGACAATAATGGTCAATAATCATGAAACTATTCAGCCGTCTTCGACATTAACACTTCAAGAGTATGCTGCGCGTGTATATCTTCCTTTTTTTAAAGATCCAATTTATATTTTTAGCGGCTTTTCCTTAATTCTTATGGGTGTTTTTATTTTTTTCGTTATCACAGGGTGTTCGAATGCTGCAAATTTAACAGATGGTTTGGATGGGCTAGCTGCAGGTTCGCTCATTATGGTTGCGGGAGCATTAAGTTTTATTGCTTTTTTATCGAACAATATGGATATCGCGAAATACTTAAATATCCTTTATATCGAAGGTAGTGGGGAAATTGCCATTTATTTATGCGCAATGATGGGAGCCTGTTTGGGTTTTCTATGGTATAATGGTCATCCTGCACAAGTATTTATGGGGGATATTGGTTCGTTAGCTTTAGGCGGTATCATTGGAGTCTCTGCGGTTTTGTTAAAAAGAGAATTTTTACTAGGTATTGTAGGGGGGGTATTTGTTGCTGAGGCCTTGTCTGTTATATTACAAGTCACCAGTTATCGATTACGAAATAAAAAAAGAATTTTTCTATGCGCTCCTTTACATCATCATTTTGAATATCAGGGTTGGGCAGAAACAAAAGTGGTGATCCGTTTTTGGATTATTGGCTTGCTTTTGGCTTTGCTTGGAATCGCATCCATAAAATTCCAATAAAGAAACGAGCATAACGATGATGGGTCCTGATTTTTCCAATAAGAAAATTTTAATCATAGGAATGGGTCTTAGTGGTAGATCAGCAGCTTTATTTCTTCTTGAAAATAATGCCAGCGTGTTGGGTGTTGATTCTAAAATGATGCAATTGCAATTAGATCCTGAAATCCATTCATTAATAAAAAAGGGACTTGTACTTAACACAGATCAATCAAATTTAAAAATCGATAAATTTGATTTTGTCGTATTATCCCCAGGCGTTTCCCCTGATCATGAATTAGTTTCTTTAGCTAAACAAGAAAATATCCCTGTATTAGGTGAAATAGAATTAGGTTGTCAAATCCTTAAAAATAAAGAGCTTTTAGGTCAAGAAATTGAAGTCTTCGGAATAACCGGCACAAATGGGAAAACGACTGTTTCTCTTCTTTTATCTCATTTATTTAATGAATGTGGTTATCGAGCCTCGGCTTTAGGTAATGTAGGAGTTCCTTTGACTAAGGAACTATTAAAATTGAATCAGAATGAAACGATTATTTTGGAGTTAAGTTCTTTTCAACTTGAAACGCTACAACAAAAAATATTGGATTGCGGAATTATTTTAAATATTACTCCAGATCACTTAGATCGATATAAAAATATGGAAGAATATGCAAAAGCAAAAATAAAGATGATTCGATGCTTAAAAAAAAATGCCCCATTGTATATTCATGAAGATTGTTGGAAAGAATTTTCTCATTTGGATTCAGTTTTCTCACCACGATTATATGGATATCAAAGCACATCTTTTATATTTACTGATTTAGAGTTTGTATATAAAGAAGGAATAAAAAAGTTTAAATTACCTTCTTTATTAGCTAATAAAAAAAGTATTGATTTAGAAAATTTACTTGCAGCTTACGCTCTTTTGTCTCAAAAAGAAATGGATGTAAATGCATTTTTAAAAGCATGGGAATCTTTTAAAAAACCTGCGCATCGTATGCAGTCAATAGCTCATTTTCAAGGAGTTGAGTTTATTGATGACAGTAAAGGAACAAATATAGACGCTGTCGTTCGAGCGGTAGAATCAATCCATGGACCCATTGTATTAATAGCTGGAGGAGTGGATAAGGGAACATCTTTTAAAGAATGGACAAAAAGCTTGAAAAATAAAGTAAAATTGGTTTGTACAATAGGTCAAGCTGCTGATAAGATAGAAGAAGAACTAACCCCGGATATTTCTGTATTAAAATTTTCTTCATTAGAAGAGGCTGTCAAAGCAGCTTTTGACCATACAAATGAAGGAGATACGGTCTTATTATCTCCGGGTTGTGCAAGTTTGGATATGTTTAGAAATTACGCGCATCGTGGAGAATTGTTTCAAAAGATCGTGTTAAATTTGGTTGAGCAGAAAAAGGACCTAAGGAGTGGGAAATGAATAGAAAAGATACAATTTTAATAGCTGTAATCATTAACGCTGGCTTGTTAGCTATTTTATTTACAACAGCTGTTGTTTATGATACAGATAAAGAAATAGAGCAAAAAGAATTTCTAGCTTCAGTTGCTATTCCAAAACCAACAAAACAAGAAGTGTCTTCTGAGTTTATTGCGCTTGCTGATACGGGAGATGAAGTTGATAATGCATTGAAATATTATTCCCAACCATCAAATAACTTTACAGATCATTCTGAACCCCCAGTTCCCATTGCTATACAAACAAATGCTGAAGAGGAAGAAGAGAATCCTGTCATTATAATTCCTAAAGAAAATTCTTATGTAGATGTTATTGTGAAAAAAGGAGATGTCTTAGATAAAATTGCTCGAGCGAATGGAACAACTGTATCTGAGATTAAGCGGTTAAATCATCTTCAAACAGAAAAATTATCCATCGGTCAAAAATTAAAAATCCCACTTAAAAAACCGACAACTCCTGTCATTTCTGTGCAAAAAGAACAAACTGTAGAAAAAAAAGACAGTAATTCCAGTCAGGCTGTTTATTATGTTGTTAAGAGTGGAGATAACCCTTGGAAAATTGCTAAGCAATTTAATGTCAAATACGATGACATTTTGTTATTAAACAATTTGGATGAGGCAAAAGCACGCAACTTGAAAATCGGTGACCGCATCCGTGTAAAATAAGCGATGAATGGAAAACTAAACAGGATAGGAAGGATAGGAAGGATAGGAAGGATAATGATGCTTTATATGTATATACCACTGATGCTTTATATGTATATACCACTATAGATTAGTTTTAACGCAGAGACGGTGAGGCGCAAGAGACGGAGAGGAG
>JAUXSJ010000357.1 GCA_030679615.1 Parachlamydiaceae bacterium
AACTTCAAATAAGATTCGACCTGGTCGAACAACAGCTACCCAATGATCAACTCCACCCTTTCCTTTACCCATACGTACTTCAGCAGGCTTCTTAGTAATAGGTTTGTCAGGAAATATACGGATCCATACTTTTCCACGACGTTGAAAATATCGGTTAATGGCAATCCGGCAAGCTTCAATTTGCTGATTGGTAATCCATCCTCTTTCAAGGACTTGAATACCGAATTCGCCAAAGTGAACAAATGTTGCACCTTTGCTTAATCCTGCAAATTGACCTTTTTGCATCTTACGATGCTTAGTTCTTTTTGGTAATAAAGCCATCTTTAAACCTCTCTCTTCGCCAAGTTGTCTTCACCTTGGTAGATCCATACTTGGACACCAATACTTCCATGAGTCGTTTCCGCACGCGCTTGAGCATAATTAATGTTTGCACGAAGAGTATGGAGTGGGGTACTTCCCTCTTTATACCATTCTGTTCGAGCAATTTCTGCTCCGCCAATTCGTCCTGATAATTGAACTTTTATTCCAAGCGCTCCTGCATCCATTGAAGATTGCATCGCTTTTTTCATTGCTCGACGAAATGGGATTCTTCTTTCAATTTGTTTAGCGATCCCGTCTGCTACAATTTTAGCATCAATGTCAGGACGCTTCACTTCTTCAACGCTTACCCAAACTTCTTTACCAGTTAACTTACTAAGTTCGCCTTTCAAGACATCTATTTCAGCGCCTTTTTTACCAATCACCAATCCAGGTCGTGAAGTGCGAATTTTCACATCAACTTTATCACTTTTACGTTCAATATAAATTGCTGAAACGCCGAGAAGTGATGATTTCTTCAATAAATGAGAACGAATCTTAAAATCTTCGTTTAACAAATCACCAAATTCTTTTTTTTCAGCAAACCATTTAGAATGCCAATCACGTGTTCGGATAAGTCGGAAACTGATTGGATTAACTTTTTGTCCCATTCCATTAACTCCTTAAAGTTGGCTAACTATTACAGTAAAGTGACTCGTTCTTTTCATAATCGGATGTTGTCCCCCACGATTTTTGGGTTTTGACCTTTTCAACGTTGGTCCTTCATCGATACGAACTTCAGCGATTTTTAATTTTTCGCTACGAGCTTTTAACTGTGTTTCTGCATTCGCAACAGCACTATCTAATGTTTTTTTAAGCAAGGGACCCGCTTTCAGATTGCAAAACATTAATCGCTTAATTGCTTCCGAAACTAATGTTCCAGCGGGAATTAATCCTGCGGCTAATCTTGCCTTGCGAGGGCTGATTCGAATATACTTACTAATGGCCTTTGCATTACTCATCTTGGCAACCTTTACTTCTTAATTGGGTGTCCTTTAAATGTACGGGTCGGAGAAAACTCACCTAATCGATGACCAACCATGTTGTCAGTCACAAATACGGATATATGTTTTTTACCATTATGTACTTCAAATGTATGTCCAACCATCTCAGGCGTGATCATAGAACGTCTTGACCACGTCTTTATGGGCTTTTTTGAACCTTCAGAATTCTGAGTGTCAATTTTCTTTTGTAGATGGTGATCAACAAATGGACCTTTTTTCAACGATCTTGCCATATCTACTTCTTCCTTCGACGTTTAACGATAAGCTTATTAGATTTCTTGTTTGATCTTGTAACAAGTCCTTTAGTATATAGACCCCATGGAGTCTGTGGAGTATTACCTTTGTGCTTACCCTCACCGCCACCATGCGGATGGTCTACAGGATTCATCGCTGTTCCACGAACAGTTGGACGAACACCTTTCCAACGCATACGACCTGCTTTTCCTTCTACACGCAAGTTTCTTTCCGGATTTGACACCGTACCAAAAGTTGCGCGACAACTTTCATTTACCATTCTCACTTCACCTGATGGCATTCTGAGTGTAGCATAACCTCCACTTCTAGCCATCAACTGAGCAGATAAACCTGCTGATCTTACAAGCACCCCGCCTCGACCTGGATATAGTTCTATATTATTGACCACTGAACCCAATGGCATAAATTTCAGTTTCATACAGCACCCTACTGAAAAAGGTGGCTCATCACTGGTCTGAACTGTATCGCCGGCTTTTAAACCTTGCGGTGCTAAAATATATCTTTTTTCCCCATCTGCATAATTAATTAATGCAATGTAGGCTGTTCGATTTGGATCGTATTCAATTGAAGCAACACGTCCAGGTATATTTTCTTTATCTCTTTTAAAATCAACCATACGATAATGCTGCTTATGACCGCCGCCTTTATGACGACAAGTGATATGCCCATTATTGTTACGCCCATTTGTTCTTCTTTTAGGTAATAAAAGAGACTTTGTTGGCGCTACAGTTGCACGTTTATTTTTACCAACGCGAGTAAGTTGCTCATTTGTAGGCAACACTAGCTGACGCGTACCAGGTGTAATCGGTCGATATTTCTTAAACATCTCCTCTCAAAGCTCCTTTATTCGTGATCCAGAGTGTCGGATTTTCGTAATGTTACAACAGCTTTCTTAAAGTCATTTTTGTAACCAATTTTACCACGCACACGTCTTCTCTTCCCTTTAACGTTGATTGTATTTACAGACATCACCTTAATGCTGCTGTAAATTTGCTCAAGCGCATTTTTGATTTCTAATTTATTGGCATTAGAATCAACTATAAATACAAACTTAGGTGACTCACAACGCTTAAGCGATGGATTACTCTCAGCACTTTGTAAATTTTCAAGCATCGTTGATTTTTCAGTGATATGCCGATACTTAATTGTTTGATATGGACTTTTCCCTGACATTACTCGCCTCTCCCTCAATTTAACCATTGATTCAATTCATGCAGTGCGGACTCTGTCATCACAATTTCACGTGCAATCATGACATCATAACCACTAATGTTTGACGCCAACATGAAAGATGTTTTAGGTAAATTTCTTACACTTTTTAAGAAGTTGTTGTGCTTGTCATCACTTACAGATACACGACTAACTTTTTCTTCCGTTTTAACTTCTGTAAAAGTACTTTCCCCTAAAAATAGAATGCGTCCAGTAATTTTTCTTTGATCTAAAAACGAAATTACCGCTTTAGTTTTTGGTGATTCCATTTTCATGTCTTCAACAATACAGATTTTATTTTCTTTAAACATTTCTGAAAGCAAGCAACGAATCGCAGCTTTACGTTCTTTTTGATTAATCCGAATATGTTGATCAAATTTTGGTTTTGGCCCAAAAACTCGACCACCCCCACGATACTGCGGTCCAACTAATGAACCATGACGAGCTCGACCTTGACCTTTTTGAGGATGAGGTTTTTTTGTTGTATGTCTAACTTCTGAGCGTGTTTTTGTATTAGCAGACCATTGCCTAGCGTTTGCTCTTAAGGCAACGATATAGTCTTTAATCATTTGGCCATTTGCTTCAGCATTAGTTAGACGCTCGTCAACAGTCACTTGACCAACTTCCTTACCAGCAAGATTGTACTTCTTAAGTATAGTCACAATTTAACTCCAAGATCTTGTTACGAATGACTTTTCTTTACTTTTTTAACTTTTTTAACAGCTGGTCTAATATATACCAAACCATTATTTGGACCCGGCACTTGCCCTTTCACGAGAATTACCTGATTATCAACATCAACTCTGACAACTAAAAGGTTCTGAACCGTTACACGTTCATTTCCCATTTGCCCAGCTTTTTTTCCACCTGGCAAACCTCTACCCGGAGTAGATCGCATCCCAGTTGAACCTGCATGTCTATGAAAACCTGATCCGTGAGAAGCTGGTCCACCAGAAAAATTGTGTCGTTTCATGACACCTTGATAACCCTTACCTTTTGAAATAGCAATCGCATCAATATATTCAATATCATTGAAAATATCAACAGTTATTTCTTGACCCATTGTATATTCATTAGTTGAGTCAAGTCTTGTTTCTGCTAATCGACGACGAGGCTCTACCCCTGCTTTTTTGAAATGTCCTAATTGAGGTTTCCCAGTTCGCTTATCTATTGTAAACTGTGTTTTTCCCAATACCTTATCAAATCCAATTTGTACCGCTTCATATCCGTCAGTTTCTTTGGTTTTGATCTGAGTGACGACATTTGGCTCTACTTGGATGACTGTGCAAACAACAACATTGCCTTTTTCATCAAAAAGCTGCATCATTCCACGTTTTTTACCCATTAATTTTAGAGACATATCATGAATCCTTAATCAAAATTAAGATCTACTCTTATCAGCACTTTTTTAATTTTGCTGTCTTATTAAATAATCAATTTGCGGCTTTTTATCCTGTGATTATCTGCGTACGTAATACGGTATAATCAGGGCCAAAAAAAGCAATTTTGAGTGTTTTAATCACCGTTAAGACGATCAAAAAGATGAGATTATCAAATGATTGATTTTATCACAAGAAAAAATGAAAAAAAGAATGGGAAAAACAGCGTAAACCCCTTAGTCTACATAACAAACATCTTTACAAGGCAGTCTGAAGAATAATTTTTATTTTAAAATTTAATTTTAGCATTCCTGCTTGATGGTGGGTTTATTTATAATTATCTACATTATAAATAACTCATTTCACATTATATCGTTCTATCGTTCTATCGTTAATTTTTTTACAAACTCCAGTTATTTGAAGGCAAAATTAACGATGAAAGCGATAGAACGATACAACGATAAAAATTTAATGTGAAATAAGTTACTTGTAACCTAACCATAGCTATTGGTTATAAAAGTAAGACAATAAATCTTTAATTTGATAAATTAGCGAGCTCATGATTGAACAAATGAATTTAATTCCATTAACCTTATATAACGCGACGGAAATTATGAAATCTATAAAATTTTTACTACTATTTTTACTTCCTCTTTCCTTAATTTATGCTGATTATCAGCCTTTACCTAGATGCTGCACTAAGACACCCTATTGCGAGTCTACTCAACCTCTTTTCCTGGAAAATATTCCTAATTACTTTATTCCTTGCTGGACTTTAGATGTCCGTTTTGCTTATTTCTCTCCATCATCAAAAAAAATTAGGGATGTTTATTCGTCCGCATGGTTTGATTTTCAAGTAGAAACTTCAAAACGTATTTTCAAATATGTGGATTTTTTTGCTGGAGTTTCTTGGGCTGTAAAGCACAGTCATAAAGAACCAATTCGTTACGGATTTAAGGATAAAACACGTATGTTTCTTTTACCTTTTAGCGCTGGATTGAGATGGATGTACCCAATTTTACCTTGCACTGAAATATATCTTGGAGCAGGAGTTTGTTACACTTTTCTACAAATACGTAATCGATTCCGTGAAGATTGTTCAGATTTCCAGTATTATTACGCTGATCGATACTATTCCAGCGCTCCTTTTCAACATAATACGAAGAAATCTGCTTTAGGAGGCGTCTTCAAGGTTGGTGTGCATTACACACTGGGTAGTTACACCTTCTTAGATATTTTTGCTGATTATTATTTACAAAGATTTGATATTTCGAAAAATGGAAAAAAAAGAAGCATTTTTACTGGACATGTAAATTGTAGCGGATTTAAGTTTGGAGCTGGTTTAGGAGTCTTTTTCTAATTTTTCTAAGAACAATGCATAAAATTACAGGATAGAAGACAGGATAACGCAGCTCCCTGTCCATCCTGATCTTTATTCTTTTTATCCTGTAGTTTTATGTGTCACTATGGTGACTATAGAGCCACTCTAGCTGCGTCCATTCTTGAAACATTCTTTCCATATTATTTTCTATTTCTTCACAACTAGCCTGATCATTTGATTCTAAATATTCACAAGCTTCTTCTATGCTTTTACCTTGTTGAAATTGTTGTAGTAATAAGTATTCCCCTTTCATAATTGAACGCCACGAAAAGTTATTTCGTATATTTCTATAAAGCACAAAAAATTGATTTTTTCCATTTTTTAACTTCGGAAAGGCATTTTTTATCCATGCATCTACATCTTTTTCTAACATTTTTTTTCTAAACATTAGAAGATCATAGTCCCACATAAATAGATGTACATGTGGTTGAAGGTGCAATGTGTATGTTAATAATTGCTCAGGGTTAACTTCTAAAATTTTTTTTAAATCTAAAGGTGAATACTTTGGCGCAAATGAACTATCTGCAAATGCCCAATCAAGTTTTGCTGCATTAAAAACAAGTTTTTGATCAGCATGTTGATAATAGTCTTGTATCCAGCTAGGCAATCGTTCACCTAAATGATTTAAAGACCAATGGTTTGGTGGATATTGCATCAGAAAAGGTGTGGCAATTTTTTCATTAAATGACGAACGTCCGAATAAACGAGTTAATAAGGGGAAATTTGAATGCAAAGTATTGTGTAGACGCCACCAATATTGCTGATTATAAATTTGCATTCTTTGATACGGCTTTAAGGTAGGGCTTGGAATAATATATTTTTCAGCTTCCTCTGATAATAAAATTCCATTTGAAGCATATGGTTGAATGATATAATTATCAATTAAAGGTTGAGCGATGACATCTCCAAACCAATTTTGAATTGACTGAAGATTTTCATTATGTTTATTAGTATCCTGAAAAATATTTTCTAGACGGTTCATAGCGCTCCAGTTAATGAAGAAAATGATTCTATATATTCTGGTAATTGCTTTTCTTCTATTCCTTTTTGAAATTGTTTAGCTTTTAACGCTTCATTCCAAGTATCTTCCAGAGAAGGTATGTGATCATCCCATTCTAATAATGTAGAGACGCCACCTGTCAAAGGATAAACTTCGGAATAAAGATTCCAAGCTTCTTGACAAACGGGTTGATCATGAGTATCTAATATATAATCTCCAAAATGACGATGACCAGCTAAATGAATCTGAAGCACCCGATGCATGGGGATATTTTGATAATAGGTTTTGGGGTTGAATCCATGATTTTGACTGGAAACATAAATATTATTCACATCCAACATCATATATATATCTGCTTCTTCAACAATCGTAGAATAAAAATCCCATTCAGTCATCTCATCTGCTTTAAACGCAACGTATGAAGAAAGATTTTCTAAGGCGAAAGGTATCTCAAGATAATCTTGAACAATTCTTGCTCTTTCAGAAACATGCTTAATGACTTCTTTTGTATATGGAAGAGGCAATAAGTCATGAAAATGAGCTCCTGGTACTTGTCCCCAACATAGATGATCGGAGATCCAAGGTGTTTTTGTTTTTCTAGCTAACATCTTTAATTTTTTTAAATAATCATAATCAAGTGGCGTTGAACTTCCAATTGCTAATGAAACCCCATGCTGGACTACGGGATAATGCGCGATAAGGTAATCGAGCATTTCAATTTGCTTTCCACCTTCGACTAAAAAATTTTCACTTATGATTTCAAACCAATCGATATTAGGCTTTAAACGCAAAATATCTTCATAATGCGGATCTCGAAATCCAATTCCAATACCTAAATTAGGGAGCTTTTCTTTTTGCATTTTATGACTCTTTAAAATAAAAAGATTGATTATGATTTTCATCATAATCAATCTAAAAAAAATTTGATATTTAAAATGATTGAATGCTTTTATTCATTGGCATTCAATAACTAAACACTATCTAGTTGTTGGTCTGTTTTGATTTGCATCTACACGTGCAGCATCTAAAACAGCTTGGTTTTTATCTGGATTCTGGCTCGCTAAATTTAGTGCTGTTGATTTAGCATGAGCGCTTAATTTTTGATAAGTTTCCCAAGTTTGTGGAGTGACAGATTCTTTTAATTGACTTTCAGTCAAATTAGCTCTTCCTTGATTAGATCCAACATTTGAATCTGGATAAGCTTGGTATTTCACTGTTTCGTTATGATATGTTTGACTATATCCTGTGTTATCTACCGGTCTGCTATATTGATTATAAGTTGTATTTTCAACTGGTCTGCTATATTGGTTGTATGCTGCATTACTTGCCGGTCTTCCACCATATTGATATGTCGGTGCTTCATATGTAGCACTTCTATAGTCATTTCTGTAATATGGATTTCCAGATACTGGTCTTACATTTGGATCAGCATAGTAAGTATTTTGGTAAGGTCTACCGGCATTTTGATAGCGATATGTTTCATAACTTGCTTGTTGTGCACCATAATTCATTTGAGCTGTTTGTGGATCCATGTAGCTTAAGTTTTGATCAGTAGTTGTATGAGTTGTAGTCGTTGTACCATTCATATTACCATTAGAATCATACTTCGAACCTGTTGTTGAAGGAGAAGTTTCGTATTGATAAGTCGTTGAATGTGTTGTAGCTGGTGTAGAAGTTGTTTTAGTATGATCATAACCAGTTTTTGTTGAATACTTATCTGTATTATATCCATCGGTATCATTTGTTGTTGTCGTTGTGCGTTTTGCTTCTGTTGTTGTACTAGCAGCCGCTGCACATCCATGTGATGAAGCAGCGCAACCCGCTGCTAAAAATGTTCCTTTTATTTCGTTAGTTGCTTCTGTTGTTATTGGTGTTGTAGCAGCCAAAACCATTGCAGCTAAAGCAATTTTTGCAAGCTTTTCTTTATTCTTCATATAATTTCCTTGTAATTTTTTAATTTTAACGTTGATTCATTTCATAATTTTTAGAGTTTATATTGTCATTCTTTGGGTAATCAGAATAACTTCTTTCTCTTGGAGTTGATGGGTATCCATCATTTGGTCCTGGTAGAGTACTTGCTCCTGTATAAGACGTTTGAAATTGTTGATTTCGATTTCTTGTCCCATCGTTGTTATATACAGCAGAACCTGATTGATAGTTATTTGAATCTGTTTGAGCCCCGCAAGAATGTTTATTAGGCGTGCTCGCGCCACAAGAATGACTTTTTGTTGCTGCGCCACATGCATGACTATTTGTTGTTGCAGCACCGCATGAATGAGATTTTGTTGCAGCTCCACATGAATGTGATTTCTTTTGATTACTTGCAGCTCCACATCCATTTTTATTGGACGAAGAACTATCCTCTTCACCGCCGCATCCACCTTTTGCTAAAAATGTCTGGAATTCAGCATCATGAGTCGCTTGACTTGCAGCTGGTAATGCAGCTGTACAGAGTAAAGCCATAGCAATTTTTTTTGCTAAATTTTTCCCTTCCATATCTCCTCCGATAGTTGGTATTTTAAGCACTTTTAAAAAAAATTTTTATCTAATTTTAACCATAAAATTAAAAAAATTTTTTGTCTACGATTTAAAATTTTGAGAAGAATGGAATTTTTTTTGAAAATTATAGAAGAGAACAACAAAAACAAGAAATCCGGTGTAAAAATTAACCACTGTGATCAACGACTCGACTTTAGGCATTTTAATCAATTGCCATAGCATCATCACACCTTGGAGCGCGAAGGCCCTGCCCATCCTATTACCCATAAGCGTTTGATTCTGAATGATTTTTGAATCGCTCTACGAGCTCTATGCCCTTTTTATCTTATTCCCACAGTTCCTTCGTCGCCCGTAAACTCGCTCCTCAGTCACAGTGGGCTTTAAAGGGAGTCGTCCTACGGACTCTAAAACATGTATATAAATGTATAGTAGTTTACAAGAGTCAATTTTAATATGTTCTGAGTCCATAGGACGACTCCCTTTAAGCCCACTGTGACTGAGGAGCGAGTTTACGAGCGACAAGGAACTGTGGGAATAAGATAAAAAGGGCATAGAGCTCGTAGAGCGATTCAAAACTTATGGGTAATAGGATGGACCCTGCCTTCGCTTTTTTTTCAAGAGAGAACTCTAATGATGCGGTGTGATTTTCAACTCAATCTATAAAAGTGCATAGGTTGATTATCCGAACCATAAAAAAGCGAAGGCAGGGCCTTCGCAATCCAAAAAGGTATGATGATGCTATGGCACATGAACATTGCAAGGGATTCAAAGTTCATGGGACTTATGTACTAAAAGGTATATCCAACACCTAATTTCACTCCTACGGTGTCCCAATGCAAGTCATCATCTTTGCTATCCGATTTCCACCATTTATACTCCACTAAAAGATCGGTATACCAGCAAGTAGTCATATTATAATAAATTCCAACTATTCCATTAAATCCATATGCCCCTGATTTATGTTTATAGTCATCAACACTAGAAACCCCTGTCCAGGATTTTCTTTGACGATGGCAATGATCTAAAAAATGACCCTCTAATTCCGTATATATTGTCCAACATTTATCTAAAGTATAAGCAATATCTGCACCTAAGTAAAACCCATACCAAGTAAAAAGATATCGGCTTGTCCGATGACAGTTACTCAATCCTAATTCATAAGGAATATCATGATATTTTTCATAACTGCTACTTGAAAAAGGATTTGAAGATTCATAGTAATAGAAAGGATTAGAAGATTTTACACTAAATGATGATGAGCTACAGGATGAATCACAAGGATTACCTGAAGAATCAGAATAACAACAACTTAAGTAATTATCTGGTGATTTTACTCGTAAATGTTGTCGATGATATGAAAATCCAATTAAAGGGATAACGACTAGCCGACAACAACAAAAAGAAAAGGGATAACCGATGGCTCCATTAAAATCATATACTTCACTACGACGTTTAACGGGGTTGTTATGTGTATCTACAAAAATAGGATAAAATAAATCAGGGCTATTAATGTAAAAATGTTCACGAGCTTTACCGGTTGCACTTAATCCATACTCTGCCGAAGCACGAATATAATAACTCGCATCATACCATTTGGCTTTTGCTGTTAATGTATAAGAATCAATAGATTTGAATTTTATATGTGAATCAGAATGACCATGGAAATAACTAGAACGCAAATCGGTTATATCCCAATCTAAATAATCTCGCCTCCAACCTACATCAAATTCAAGTGATTGATAACATTCTGCATATGCGATTGAAGAAGAAGTGATCAATCCAATAAAAGTGATAAAATGAGCGAGCAGTTTCAACATCATTAGTCTCCATAATTAGGTTGGCTTTGTTTTTATAACTGTGGAGTAAAAATATCAAGAAAAAATAAGAATTATTTTACAAAGTTTAAGATCATTTTACATTTGAACCTAAGAATTCATTTATAATAAATTATGCAAATCGTAATAGCATATGCGCATGCATGTTTCTCTAAATTCATGGTAAAGCGAAGCACAACGTCATCAACTTAAGCGGCAATGGCGTAAAAATTAACCACTAAGATCACAGATTCGACTTTAGGCTTTTTTGTATAATCGCCATGCTTTCATAATACCTTCTAGAGTCTGTAGGATGAATCCCGTTACAGCCTAATGAGACTGAGAATAAAAGCCGCAAATGCTCTGCGTTCGCGACTTTTTTTTCTTATGTCAAAAGATTGTATGGAAAATGTGCTGCATGATTCCAATCAAAAGTAGTCGCACTCACCTGGGCTGTTGCAATTTAAGCCTTTCAGGCTTTTTAAATCGCTGTGTTTCAATAAAAAAGAGAATTTTGAGTTAATACGTGCGCGACAACCCACCGCACTCCAAATAAAATATATGTGGAGTGCGATGGCTTATTACCGCTTTCCTAAGCTTCGATTTGTTGAAGCGGTGGAACTAGGGGTAAGCAGGGTTTAATCTGAGGCGACATTTCGAACAAGAAAATAAGCAGAGCCTTCGCACTACAAATACTTTGAATGGTTGCTTCTTGCGTTTACTACTTTTTCATACGATAGCGTCATGTAGATTTTCAACATTGAGGTTAATATACAATAATTCAGTAAGATTTTTTTGAGTTAGAAAATCTCTTGAAACTGCCCATTGCCCTTGTGAAGTTACAAATTTAACATCGTTTCCTTGAATAGTAAGTTCCGACTCCTCTACTTTTTTATGTAAAATTATCCTCAGTGTACTATCAGGTGCGTCTTTTAATCGCATACAAATATTCTTATAAATAGGAAAATTATCAGTTACTTCCCAATCAAAAATTGTGATTTTAAAAGAACCCTTTACTCGCGTAAAATCTGCATTATGATTCACTAAAACATTTCCTAATTCAACGATTGTTGTGATTGGCTCATATCTTGAAATTTCATTGTTCATTGACTCTTCATAGGTATCATAATTGTTAGCAAAGTTAGGATAGTTAGGATAGCTTGAATAGCTAGGATAGTTAGGATAGTTAGGATAGTTAGGATATGAATATTGATTATTGATAATATTGTTTGAATCATCAAAATAATTCCCAGTGTAATTAGACATCTCTTCTCCTAAATTAATTTAATCTTTTGAATAAAAATTCGCATTATACTTGCATACCAATTGGTTAGTTTTCAATATTATTTTTCATTTTTTTCAGTTTTACTTTAAAAATTATTGTTTTTTATAATTATTTAATTATAATATCTTATTAAACAACAATTAACGTAAAATTTTATTACAAAAAAAGAAAAATTATTTATGAATAGATCTTTAGAAATCCAAAATCTTGATCATTCAAATCCCAGCTCACATGTGAATTTTAATCAATCAAAAAAAAATTCATTGAGTGTTGGAGACAAGATTTTAAAAATCATTAGTGTTGCAAAAAAAATTTTTTTAAATCTTACAGCATGGGTTACTGGATTTTTTATCATTTTTAACACGATAGAAATTTTATCTTTTAATACAATAGGTGATCCTATAGGCCGTATAGACAGAGATCCCCTAGTCATTCAATTAAAAAACGCTATGACTCTTTCTTTAATTTTTGGATCATTAGTGTCAGTCATGGGAATGATCAAATAATAATCGACTATAATCTTATCGCAAATTTTTCCACCAACCATAAAAATCGTGAAATAATTCATCCCCTTTTAAATTCTTCATACACGCCCCCGTGGAACATGTACGTAAAATTGCACACCGTTTTTCAAACTTTTTTTTATAAGGACAAGTTCCTTGATAGGCTCTTTGAACATTCCCTAATGGCTTATATTTATTAGCTAGAGATGAGCCAAAAACGCTATATGTCGGCGTCGGCGTTGTTCCCGCTAAATGAAGGGGCAAAGAATCCATAGTCAAAATGAGATCCATTTCAAACATCATATTTTGCAAAAAAGGAATGGATTGTTTTTCTAAAATTGTTGAATGAGATAAAAACTTATTTGCTAAACCAACGACGATCATTTTTTCTTGTTGATTTCCCCATGAAAAAAAATAGTGCACATTTTCTTTCTCAGATAATAATTTTAAAAACTGCTCCCAGGATTCTTCATTTAATTGTTTATTTTTCCACATGGAACCTGGACAAATCATTACTTTTTTAACATTAGTTTTTTCTACAATCCCTAAATTTATTTTTAATTTTTTACTTTCATGATCATTGAGTTTCAACTTATTTTTACGTTCAAAAATCGAATTAAAGATGTTTAAACTACTTTGAGCTAGATATAAATAGTCTTCACGAATGTTTTTTCCTTTTGGAGGATTATATTTTTCATTCGTGAAAAGAAGATTTGGCCATTCAGGAATAGTTTTACGAGCAAATCCCACTTTTCTTAAACCTTTTACACAAGCAGTCACTAATCCAGACTTAATATTACCTTGTAAATCTAATACTAAATCGTATGTTTTTTTACGCAGACTCTGCCTAAAAGTATTGATTTCTTTCCATGTATCTTTTTGCAGCCACATTGATCGCCATTTTTTAGAATCTATTACTTGCACTTCGTTTATCTTAGGATGTGCTGTCACTAGATCTAAAAATGATTTTTCAACAACCCAATCAATTTCACAATTTGGAATAGTTTGAGTTAAATAATCTACAACAGGAAAGGTCTGTATGATATCCCCTAAGGAAGATGTTTTAATAATTAATATTTTCATGCTTATATTTTAAAATATTTATTTAAGAAGGTTTTAAAGGCATTGGGAATAGGCGCTATGATTTTAATCGACTTTTGAGTAATGGGATGATTAAACTCTAAGGATTCTGCATGTAAATAATAATGCGTCACATGATCGACAAAATTAAAATTTTTTCCATATTGAAAATCCCCAATTAAAGGATGCTTCATTTCAGCCATATGTACACGAATTTGATGGGTTCGACCGGTTTTTGGATAGCATGCCATTAGCGTTACTTGATCACCTTGATCAATTTTTTCCCAATGTGTACACGCATATAACCCTTTTTCTTTATCCACTTCCCCCCAAATCGATTGTCCAGTATATTCTTTTTTTTTACCCAAATAATTTTCTACAATACCAGTACTTTTCTTTACCCTTCCATCCACAATAGTTAGATATCTTTTATGAATATGGTATTGCTTAAATTTTTCTACAAAAAGACTTTTAATCTTTTCACTTTTAGCAAATATCAAAGCCCCTGTTGTTTCTTTATCTAACCGATGAACAAGCTGTAAGCATGGTGAATATTTTTTTAAAAATTGTATTCCCTCATCGTCACAAGTCATTCCCATAGGCTTGTTATAGATCAAAATAAATTCATCTTCAAATAAAACTCTTTCTTGCTCGAATTGGCAAGGGTTTAGTGAATTTTCACTCAAATGCAAAATAACTGAATCACCTTCCCACAGAATCGTGGAAGCGAACCGTTCAATTTTCCCATTTATTTTACACGTATTTTGATCAACTAATTTTTTTAGAAATTTCGCTGAATACTGATTGTGAAGTTTCAAAATTAGAAAATGAATCAATTTTTGACCTGATTCTTGAGTATTTACAACCCATTTACAAATTTGCAATTTATTCATTTTCCTTTTAGACCTATTTCAAAACTGCTAATGGTTCATTTTCGAGTTCTTTTAGATCATGTTGGAACATGATCGAAAAGAACTCGAATCTGAGCCGTTATCAATTTTAAAAGTGATTTGTCAATTAAATTAATGTAAACTGATTCAAAAAGCGCATATCATTTTCAGTAAATTGACGTATGTCCTGAATTCCACGTAATAAAATCACTAGACGTTCTAAACCCATTCCCCAAGCAAAACCTGAATATTGTTCTGGATCTATACCTCCATTACGTAAAACCTCTGGATGAATCATCCCTGCTCCAGCTATCTCTAACCAACCAGTATGCTTACATAAAGCACACCCTTTACCCTCACAAGCCAAACAACCCACATCTACTTCCAAACCTGGTTCGACAAATGGAAAATAGCTGGGTCGATAACGTGTTTCAATTTTCTTTTTAAATAATTGATGAAGAAAAGCATCTAAGGTGGCTAGTAAATCTGCAAAAGTTACCTGGGTATCAATATAAACAGCTTCGATTTGATGAAAAAACACATGAGATCGTGCTGTGATGGTTTCATTTCGATAAACCTTACCAGGAGCAATAATGCGAATAGGCGGTTTATTTACTTCCATCACACGCGCTTGAATATTTGAAGTATGCGTTCTTAGTAACACATTTGGCGCAAGATAAAAGGTATCCTGCATATCTCTAGCTGGATGATCTGGTGGAAAATTTAAGACTTCAAAGTTATAGTAATCAGAATCAATATCTGGCCCATACTGAACCGAAAATCCCATCCCTAGTAATATATCAATTATTTCATCCATAGTTTGAGTAAGAGGATGCTTTCGACCTACATGAGAACGTCTTCCTGGAAGAGTAATATCTAATTGTTCTTTTGAAAGTTGTTCTGCTTCTTCTTTCTCAATTAATTTGCTCTCTAATTTCTGACATTCTTGCGAAATAAATTCTTTAATTTGATTAATTTGTTTTCCAACTTCAGGACGTTGATCAACGGGAACTTCTTTAAGTTTTTGCATTAACTGTTGAATAGGTCCTTTTCTACCAAGAAATTTAACTTTTAAATTTTCCAATTCGTTTGTAGATTGAATTTCAGTAATCTCTTGCTGAAATTGATAACGTAATTCATCGATTGAATTTTGCATAGCTATGAGCTCCTAAGATGAACAGTAAACATTTCGTCACTCATTCTTTTTTAACGCAGAGACGGGGAGACGCAGGAGGCGGAGAGAAGAACATTTTAAATCTAAAAGTTATACATAAATTCTCT
>JAUXSJ010000009.1 GCA_030679615.1 Parachlamydiaceae bacterium
ATGTTTTTCTCCCCGTCTCTCGCGTCTCACTGCCTCTGCGTTTAAAGGGACATCTATTCCGATACATTTATCGTTTTTTCTGTATTTGTACCTTTAGGATTCAATGTGTTCCATTGTAAAATCCGCTGGAGCTGCAATTCTTGAATTTCCCATTGCATTCGTCCATAAAGAAAGAAGAACACATGATACAAGAAAAATAAGAGCCAACCAACCTGTAAATTTCTTTAATATATCAGCAGTAGATGTTCCAAATAACGACTCACTCGCCTCTCCACCAAAGGAAGCTCCTAGCCCTGAACTTTTACTTTCCTGCATTAAAATGACAGAACAAAGGAGAAAACAAAGAAAAAGAAATAACGCAATTGAAAAAAAATACAGAAATGTCATAAAGCCTAACCTTCTAATTGAATTTTTGAATAATTATCATTAACGATTTCTAAAAAAGTTTCAAGAGAAAGTGAAGCTCCTCCTATTAACAATCCATCAATATCCGGTTGCGCCATTAAATCCGAGGCATTAATTGGACTAACCGAACCCCCATATAAAATACTCACTTGATCTGCAAATTTTTCTTCAAATAATTTCGTTAAAATTTGCCGACAAAAATAATGAACTTCCTGAGTGATCTCAGGATCTGCACTTTGTCCATTGCCAATTGCCCATACAGGTTCGTACGCTATCATTAAATTTTGAAGCTCTTGTGACGTCAAATTTTTTAATCCTTCTGTCAGCTGCCTTTCAATCACTTCATGCGTTTTTTTCTCATTAAATTCAGGTAACGTTTCGCCTACACATAAAACAGGCTGTAATCCTGACTCTACTGCTTTTTTTACCTTGTGATTAATGAATTCATTATTTTCATGAAATAATTGTCGTCTTTCTGAGTGACCTAATAAAACAAATGTCGCCCCCACATCAATAAGCATATTTCCTGCAATTTCACCTGTAAAAGCTCCTGAAGTAGCATCATTCATGTTTTGAGCACCGATTCGAATGGATGTTTCTTTGATTTCTTTAGACAATGGATAAATCAATGTGTAGGGAACTGCTAACCCTATAAATTTTTCTTGCGGACTCAAACCCTTACTTAGACCCTGCAAAAACTCGTTTGCTTCAGCAAGCGTTTTGTGCATTTTCCAGTTTCCAATAAATATTTGATTTCTAGACATAAAATTAAACTCATTTTTTGTAATCAATTGACTGAACGATTACCATTTTTTACTAAATAGTGAAATACTATTTAACTTGTTAGCATTTCTTTTGGAATCGATTCCTTCCACTTTCCAGATAAATATCGCCAGCGATATACTATTGCTGTTGCCATCGCACAAAAAGCGATTAGCATCCATCCCTGATCAGCTGATCCTTTAGCTACGGCAAGAATTAGATAAGCAGGAAGAAGATATCCAAGTCCATTTAATAGGATGCTAGCGTATAAAAGAAATTTTGTATCTCCGCTCGCGGTAAGAAATCCAGCATATATCCAACCAAATCCATCCATTAGAAAAAAAATACTCATCCAGACGAGGGCTAATCTTGCTGTCGCAAAAAAATCAGGATTCTGCAACAAGCTAATTTCTTTTTCAGAAAAAAACATAGACAGAAGAGGATAAGAAAATCCAACAATAATCAAAAAGAAGATGGATGCGATGATCATTTGTAACTTAAATGACGAATTCAAAACCTTATTAATTAAACCCTGCTGATGCCCCCCAATTAAATTTGCTGAAATCGATGACACCCCTTTTGACAACCCTTCGACCGTAAATGAAATAAGCAAATAAAAGCTTTGAACAACCGCAATGATAGTTAAGTTTTCATGACCAGAAAGTGTGACAATTCGAAAAAAAACAAAATGAGCGATCACTTCAGCTAATCGACCTAACGCTGCTGGTGCTGCTAATTGAAAACCTTCAGTAAGGCATTGGATGTCTAACCCAGAACGCGCTGTCCCGTAAATTTCTCGATTTGATTTTCTTAAAAATAAGTATCCTAAAAACAGTGTTTGTAAGATTTGTGAAATACCTGTTGCTAAAGCAGCGCCAAAAATACCCATCTCCGGAAATGGTCCATTTCCAAAAATAAATAAATAATCTAAAAGCAAGTTAATCCCATTTCCCAAAAGAGCACAAACAGTCACACTCATGACTTGGCCAATTCCAATAAAAAATCCCATTAAAGCAACAGTTGTGCAAAAAGCAGGACCAAAATAAACCAACCATGTAAAATATTCTGTTTCTAAAATTTCATTACCAGACCCTGCAAATATTAAATGAGGTAATAACATAATCGCTAAAACAAAAAATGGAAATGAAGCGAGCGAAAGCCAAATCATTTGCCATACGGGTTTACCCACCTCATGCATTTTTCCTGCACCGTGATTTCTACCCACAAACACTTCTGAGATACCTGCAATCATTAATGGCATAATTAAAATTGAAAAAACTGCCAATCCCGATGTGGCGCTAGCATTTAAAGCAGCTGTAGAATAACGTGACAGCAACAATCGATCACCAAACATCATCATACTTGTTGAAAACAAACCAAGCATTAAAGGCCAGGCAATTGCCCATATTTCTCTTAAAGATCCAACAGGATGTTTTGTCAGTTGATAATTAGGCAGTGAATTTGAATGAGATGGTTCGATCGTCATTTTTGATTCCCTATATTTTTATATTCCATATATTATCATAAAAACCAAAAAAATCAACTTAAAATTATAATTGTAAATATGAAACAAGAATTAATTTAATTTAATAATCTTAACTTAATAAATAAAATTACATTTTTTAAATTAAAATTATTACTATTATTCGTTATCGTAGCGAATTTAAAAAACGTAATATACTTAAGAAAGAATATGTAACTTACAAAAAAGAATAAAAATTAATTTTAGAATGAACGACACAAAAAAATTAGAGATATAAATTCCAGCACCCATCTTCGAGGGTGCGCTATATAATTAATCTTTCCCATAGCTACGTCAATCTCTTCGA
>JAUXSJ010000017.1 GCA_030679615.1 Parachlamydiaceae bacterium
AATTCCCTGTGAATCAACCTGGAAGTTGCATAATTCGTCAAAACAAAGTTTTAGTAGAATGAGTGCAAGATTACGCAAGTTATGTAAACGATTGGAACCTACAAATGAAATCGTTCTAGAAATGCGAAAAATTGCTGAAGAAATACGAGAACTTGCACGTAAAGTTACAGTATAAACAGCTTTTTTATTAATTTGTTATATATACTGGACTTATCCAACCCAGAGCTATCAAAAAATCCGCTACCACCTTGACCCGTCAATGTCATCAATTTAATCCCTACTGTAGTGTCAATGGTGTAAGTTAGAAAAAATGTTATTTTTAATTGAAGCATAAGCATAAAATGCCGTCCTTTCAGGACCCGATGATTATTTTACGAACCCAGGCCTCCGCTTCGCTCAGTGTCCTCATCGATCTAATATCTTTAATTTTAATCCTAAAAAAAAGGAAATTCCGCAATTTAGAGTATAAATTTTACCTTGAAAAATCTTATGCGCTCAACTTTAAATTAATTCTAATGATATAAATTCAATGTTTATCCATATTGAGTATTACATTTTTTTTGAATACTACATTTTTTATTAAGTAATTATAAGAGAGTAATTTAATGAATGGATTAGAAGATTTTTTAAGAAATTCGATAGACATCACTTATAAATGGAAACTGGCACATTTCCTATCACCAGAGCCAACATTACCAAAAGAAATTATTACCTCTATATTCAATGGCATTATTGATGGATTTGAAAAATTTAACGAAACTAAAATAGAATCAAATATTAAGGATAAAATATGGAGTAACATCACTAAAAAACACTTAGAAACACTAACTAAAACATATTATTTAGAATTTTGCAATCATGTTCTTGGTGTGTTTAAGGAAGAGGAAGCAAAAGAAATTTTGGATCAAAAAATAGGAAACTGCATTTTACCTGATTACGATGATCGCTTAAAAGTCGCTTATGAGACATACATAAAGCATGTACAAGATGCTGTATTAAAAAAAAGTCATACCATAATTCAAGCAGTTTGGCGTGAAGTTAAGACCGATTTAGCTTACTGTGAACTAATGCGCATAATAAAATTAATTAATAATTAATTTTTTTAGCCACAATATGATAAATATGCCAATGTTTAAGCTCTCCATTAGCGCATGGAATCAGCCCATTTTCGATTTGAAGATATTCTATGACAAATTGATTTTCAAAAAGTTTCATTAAATCATCAAATGTATGAATTGTTAAATTAGGGCTATTCGCCCATTCATCATGCACTCCAAAGAATTGACCACAAAATCTTCCACCAATGATTAAACCATTCATAATTTTTTTCCAGCATAGTGCAAAATCTTCTGGTTTACAGAATGGTAAGCTGTAGCTTGCATTTATTAAATTTAATTCATTTGGAATTATCATTTCGGAAAATGGTACTACTGCAACTTTTAAATTTGACAAAAGTTCAGAATCAATTTGATTGATAATAACATCAATAGACAATTGCTCCGCATCTAACGCAAAGACTTGCCAACCTGCTTTTAATAAAAAAATTGTATCTCGGCCAGCTCCAGCGCCAAGATCAACAGCATTACCTATATTGTTTTCTAATTGAAAATACTTAAGAGCTAAAATTAATGTTTTATGTGGCTCAGTATGTATGGTATTTAGATAATAATTCCCCCATTTAGATGACTCATTGTTTTCAATTAAATTTGAAGAATGAGAATCTAATGCAAAACTTCTGCAAAAAATGAACATGAAAGCTAAAATTACAAGCATAAATTTTATCATTATATTTCTACATAAAACATTTTTATATGCTATTTATTGGTTCTTAAGTAAAAAGATTCTTTATTTTATCAATACCTATATTTTTTATTAGAGTTCGAACAGTTGCAAAAAGAGGTTGTGGAAGTTGATTCCATTCAAACCATTCCCAATTTTCACTTTTATGTGGTTCTAGGACAACCGGATTTCCTGAAAACTCTGTGACAAACATGAAAAGTGTAACATAATGTTTATCACTATCAAAAATATCATTAGTCCAAGGTCCTGGGTGTATTGAAATGGCTTTCAATCCAGTTTCTTCTAATAATTCACGATAAGCACATTTTTCTGGCGTCTCACAAAATTCTAAATGCCCTCCTGGAAAAGCCCAGTCCCCTACACCATGCGCTCCTTTTCTTTTGCCCAATAAAACCCAATTATCTTTTAAGACCACTACCCCAATACCTATTTTTGGACTTTTATCCATAAAGACCCCCCATTTAAATAAGAGTTGATTATATATTAAAATTAAGTGAATTTTTAATTCAAAGAATTAATTTTACATTAATAATGCAATCTCTAAACTTTTTTTTTCTCATTTAATTTGATTTTTATGTTTATGAAATTATTTAAAAAATGTAGAACTAAGTTAGACAAAAAATAAATTATTATGGAGTAAAAATGACAATTATTTTAGCTAAAATTTTTGGTTTGTATTTTTTAGCTATCGGATTAGCGATTCTAATCAATCCAAATCGTTTCAAAAACATTTATTTACAATCAATGAATGACGAAAACTTTCTCCTTATTGGAGGGATTTTAGCTTTATTAATTGGTGCTTTTATCGTTAGTGTTCATAATACTTGGGTTTTAGAATGGCCTATCATCCTAACTCTTTTAGGTTGGTGGAGTTTAATTAAAGGTTTTTCTCTTTTAATTTACCCTGAATCAATAAAACTTTTCTCGTTCATGCAGAATAGATCAATGAGGTTTTATCAAATTCTTGGTCTAATCTATCTAGTATTTAGTTTATTTCTTATTTATAAAGGATGGTCATAACACTTATTTTATTGAATAGCTTTGATGTAGAATTTATCCCTAAATTACTTATCATGGCTCATATATCAATAAAGATGGCTAATTTTGTATTATTCAAGTAAGATATTAGAAGTATGCCAAAATTCAAACCAAATAAAATTTGGATAGATGCAGATGCATGTCCAAAATCTATCAAAGAAATAATTTTTAAGACGAGTCAACGTTTAAAGATAAAAATCGTTCTTGTTGCTAATTCTTATCAATTTATCCCTTCTAGCGATCTAATCAGGTTAATTGTAGTCAATAATGATTTTGATGCAGCTGACCAACATATTATTGATGAAGTTGAAATGCATGATATTGTAATCACAGCAGATATTCCATTAGCAGCAAAAGTTTTAGAAAAAAAAGCAATTGCTATTAATCCACGTGGCGAAGTTTATAATGAAAATACTATTCGATCAATTTTATCGATGCGTGATTTTATGAAAGACCTTCGAGATTCAGGTATAATTACTGGTGGTCCACCGCCATTTGGAGCTAAAGACATAAAGAAATTTGCCGATTCTTTAAATAGACTTACTTCATAATCTTAAAAATTAAAAACAATTAGCACCGACTGGGGATTTTATTTTCTATATAGATTGAATATCAAAATCTTCAATTTTTAATTGGATTATTGTTCCATAAAATTCGCACAGAGCCAGGCGAAAGCAGTCTGCTCTAACTGGAAGCCCTTGTTCGCAATATATTTTTACTTGTTGATACACCGATTTTTTAAAATTATCCGAATTAGTCTCTGGTCCATTAAGATTATCAATACTAATTCGAAAACGAAAACCTGTCGCATTAGAAAGTATCCATTCGATAGCTTGTGGTTTAATTTCAACGCTTTGAAACTGATCTTGTTGTTCTGCCGAACGTCCATCAGGAGCATACCAATAACCAAAATCAACCAATTTTCGACGTTTTTCACCCGCAATTAACCAATGAGCACTTTCGTGCAAAGCGCTTGCGAAAAAACCATGTGCAAAATGTAATTCATTGTGTGGTCTGGTATCATCTTCAGGTAGATATATTGGCTCTTCTAAACCCTTAACTAATAATGTATTATACTTTTCAAAAAAGCAGTTATTAAAAATTCTAATTAAGTCCTGGTAATTATGCATAATGTCCTTACTCATATAGAAAATATTAATAAACAAATAATATATTCAATAAACCTTAAAATTTCATTAGAAAAACTTAAAATATCTTATTTTAGCACTTTCAATAATTCGTTAATGACCCATGAGGTCATGAAAAAGAAGTCGACTAAATAGCTATAGCTAACCTTGTTATCCGTATAAATACAGCAACGTCTGATTTCCATTTCTCAGATCTATTTCATCTATTTCTGCAGGTGATTTTACCAATATTCACATATTAAAAAGCTATTTTTTTAGTATGAATAATAATTGATTACTACATGCTTGGCCATTAACACAAGTCACCGTTTCTTTTGACATGACGCAAGAACATGAAATAATAGATCAACACCAAGTTTTTTTCATCATTAAGACTAACACTAAAGAATTTTTATATAAAATTGACTTTCTTAATTTAAAAAAATTACTTATATAAAGTTTGTTTTTGTGCTATAGATAACTCAACATTTGTGACATTCAATTTAGGGTTAAAAAATCCTATATTTATCTTTGATTTTACAAAGCTCACTTATAAAGGTGTAGTTGTAAATGAAAAAACAATCAAAAATTATTTTTACAAAAAAAGCACATTATTCAGAGGATTTTATGAAAACATTGAAAATAAAAACGTTAAATGTTTTTTTCGTTTTATCACTGTTCATTTTTTCAGTGAATTGCCCTTCCTTATATTCAGAATGGTCTCCCCCTGTTCAAATTTCCCCGGGACCTAGCTCAGTAAATCCAATTGGAACTCCATTAGTGATAAATAATAATTCTGTGGCTTTGGTAGGTTGGTTAGATGGCGCTATCGGAACTGCTCAAACATTATCTTCAGCTAACCTCATACCTTTTTCAACCCAATGGACTAACCATCAGCTTATTTATGCTAATTTTACACCTGGAATGTTTCCAAGTTTTCCTATAATGTCTCAAAATATTTTTGGAGGATCTCTTGCTGCATTCGGTCTAATCGATCCAATGACTGGAGCTGTTCGTTTATATGCATCAAGACGTCCCAAGGGTATAAATTTTTGGCTACCACCTATTACAGAACAGCTTACAGGAAGTCCAAATAGTGCTTCTATAACATCAGGGGAACTAGGAGATCTTGCTGTTGCTTTTGCTCTAACATCCACTGGAACATCTCCCTATATGATAACCTTATCACAGCTTCCAGCAGCCAGTAATGAATGGATTACAACAATTCTTGCAATAGACAATAGCGCTCAGCCTGCTGTAGCTATAAATTTACACCTTGGAAATGGAGATATTGCGTGGAAAGTGAATACACCTACATTACAAATACAAACTGTAAGGTTTAATTTTATTACTCAAGAAGCTGCTTCAATTATAAATGTGCCTCTTCCACCCCTAGCCACTGATATTGTTGCCATGTTTATGGATGTGGATAATATGGGAGATGTAATTCTTATTTATGGAGCTCAAATAGGAGCTAACGTCATTCTTTACTCCTCAACATTACTAGCAGGTCAAGAAGTTTGGTCAAATCCGTTATTAATATCTGATCCAGCAAATACGGTTGTTGGAGCATCGATTGCTACAGATGCATTAGGCAAATCGACTATTTTATGGGAAGAGCAAATCACACCAACTCAACAATTTGTTAGAGTAGCTACACTTCCTCTTGGAGGATTTCCAATTAAAGTCACAGATTTAACAGATAGAACTTTACTTAATACAACAATAGGTGGTACTTCACGAGTAGCTATGGATTCCTACGGAAATGCTGTAGCAATCTGGGGAATTACAACAGGTGGTATACCTATGATACAAGTATCTTCTAAAGCTATCAAACAAAATTGGACTACACCTATAACTTTATCCACTAACGGAACCTCCCCCTTAATCACATTAAGCGATCAGGGAACAGCCGTTGCAACATGGATTGACGGCACAACAAGTATATTATGGGGTAGCAGAAATCTTTACCTATTCACACTAAGACCTCCATCTCAATTCTCAGGAAGAGTTACTGAAAATATTTCTTCAGAAGGATCTTCATTCGTATTAAGATTAAGTTGGAATCCAAGCCCTGCTCCAAATATTGTAAATTATGAAATTTATCTTAATGGAACACTAATCGGAACTGTTCCTGGAATAGGACCTTTTACATTCAATGTGCCATTAACGACAAGCAACATTGTAGGAGTTTACACACTTATTGCAGTTGCATCCAATGGTAATAGAAGTATTCCTATTACCCTTAATTCTCAACCAGTTTTAGCACCGCCTACACATTTTGAGGGAAGAATTATAAAAAATAAATTTGCAACTCAAACTTCTTTCTTTTTAGCAATAACATGGGATGCAAGTCCTGCTCAAAATGTTATTGAATATGAAATTTTTAAAAACGGAAGATTAGTTTCAACTATATCTGCAAATCAACCTTTAGAATATGTTAAACATTTACATTCTAGTCGTGCTAAAGGAGATTATCTCCTTGTAGCCGTTTCTGCTAATGGAATTAGGAGCGTTGCTATTCCTCTTCATATAATTAGAAATTAAATTTAACTTAAAAAACCCTGGAATTTTCCAGGGTTTAATTAGTTAGGGACATTATTAAAAAATTATTGTTCAAAATAAATGAAAATCTATATTTGAGCATCTAAATAATTCAATTAATTTATTTTAAAGGTAAAATGAAAACATTAAGACTATTTTATTTAACAATTTTATTATTGACTTTTCCTTTATTTGGTTATTGTAAAACATGCTTCATTAGTCTAGGTTTAGATTGTCAAGCTGCATACCAATTAAGTAACTTTAATTTACGTTCTTTAGAATTTCCATTTGATTGGATGGTTTCTCTAAATTTTTCTGGTATAATTTTAGCTATAGATGATAATTGCGAATCTTTTCTTGATCCTTCAGTTTTAATTTATAAAGAAACATATGTAGAAAATAGTTATTATCAATTTGGCTATAATCATTTTTTCCCTCTTATTGGTAAACCTATTAAAGATGAAGTTTTCGTTCCAGGAACAATCGTACCAAATTTTTTAGATTATCTTCCTAATGTAAAATCAATTCAAAAAAAGAAAATAGATAATTTATTTTTTGCTTTAAATTTATCCCAGAATTTTATTGTTTTTTTACGCACTCATTCTAATCCAGAAGAAGCTCAAATTTTTGTCAAATTTATAAAAAAAAAATATCCAAATTTAAAATTTCTATTGGCTGTTATACATGATAAAAAAGAACTAAATAATGATTGGGTTATTCACCATGTCGTCAATTTCTATGTAACACAATTATTGAATCCCGAAAATGCTAGACCTCAACATAATTGGTGGCATGAAAAAGAATGGGCAATAATTTTTAAACAGTTGAATCAATTAAGCAGATATTTAAACACAATAAAATGAAAATTTAATAAAAATTATTCTAAAAAAATCAAATACATTAAAAAATATTATGTTAATTTATTGCGTACTTAATGCAATTAATTACTTTTCAGACTCGGCTTTAGGCTTTTTTATTCAATTGTCATGAATGTATCATTTTTGGAGTGCGAAGGATCTGCCTTCGCTTATTTTCAAGAATAATGATGATAAAGTTCCATTTTCGACTTAATCAATTCAATCTATAAAAGTGCATATATAAGGATATTCGAACCATAAAAAAGCGCAGTCAGGGTCCTTACAGATGGGCACACATCTTTTTGTTCACAACAATTTGATAACAATTGTTTTTGTAACGATAGATCGTTACTTCTCAAAAAAAATTTAACGCAGAGGCGGAGAGACAAAGAGACGCAGAGAAAAACGTTTATAATTATATTGTTTAAATGTTCTTCTCTGCGCCTCTCTATCTCCCCGCCTCTGCGTTAAATTGTCGGTCTATAGGACTTTGTAATCACTAAATATTATTGTTTTGCAAAATACGTTAAGTGTTGTCAACAAAAAGATGTGTCCAGCTGTAAAGACAGGGCCTCGCACTCCAAAAAGTATGAAGATGGTAATTGAATAAAAAAACCTAAAGTCGAGACAAAAAGAGGCTATGTTTACATAAAGAGCCACAGTTATTAGAAATTTTTTAAATGATATGCCCTCTCTTTGTCTCTATGCTCTCTGTGGTAAAAAAATAGCGTCACTTAAGAGGTTGCGTTAGGTTAAGTTAATACCATAAGGATCTGGTTACAGCAATCAAGCCAAGACGACCTGGTTAATTTTTTAAATATTTTCCAATGTTTTGAATGAGTGAGTCATTACAAATAAAATCTCAATTGACTTAAACTCAGAAATGATTTATTATTCATTATAATATGCATTAAAATTCATTTAAGGAAAAAATATGATCGACGTCGTCACTAGACAAAATGCGATTAAAGAACTTTTAACAAAAATTGCAATTTCTGACCAAAATCAGTTGGTCGTTCTATTGAAAGAAAACTATAAAATTGAAACGAATCAAGCAGTGGTTTCTCGTGATCTTAGAAAACTTGGTGTCGTAAAAAAAATGATTAATGGAGTTCTTACATATGAAATGCCTGATATAGACGTATCAACAGAAATAGTCAGGTTAGCACTTATTGATATCCTTCATAACGAATCAATGATTGTCATCAAGACTCATCCAGGACTAGCAGCCTTTGTTGGAGATTGCATTGATGAATGTGCTGATCTAGAAGTTTTAGGTTGTATATCAGGCGAAAATGTCGTTTTTGTTACTCCTCAATCGATTAAAAATATTCACAAAATTTGCGAAAAAATTTGCGAAAAATTTCAATTTAAGAAAAAAAAGGACCTTTAAAGTGATTAAAAAAATATTAATTCTTCTCTCTTGCTTAGGAATTTCATTGCTTTATGCAAAGGAAAACCACTTAGTCGTCGGTACAAATGCTGAGTTCCCTCCTTTTTGTTTCATTGAAGATAATAAAATTATTGGATTTGATATCGACATTGCTAATGAAGTGGGCAAGCGATTAGGCAAAACGATAGAATTCAAAGATATACCTTTTGATGCTTTGATTCCAGCTGTTAATTTAGGTCAGGTTGATTTTGTTGCAGCAGGAATTAGCTATACTGAAGAAAGAGCTAAGCGTGTTTTATTTACAAAACCCTATCTTTCAGATGACCCTTTAGTCATTCTAACAATGAAGCAACCCTTTTCATTAGATGATTTAAAAAACAAGTCTGTAATCGTCATCGAAGGTTTTACTGCTGATGATTTTATGTCTTCTATTTTAGGAATTAATTTAATACGTCTCCCCACGCAAGCAGATGGTTTTATGGCTCTTAAAAGTGGACGTGCTGATGCCTTTGTAACAGCAAAAAGTACTGTAGATACATTTTTTGAGATGCAAGATCCTTCACAATATTTCACCACGACTCTTGAAGGGACTGGAGAAACCTGTGCTTTAATGATTCCTAAAAAGAAAGCTGCTTTATTAGTTGATATCCAAATAGCATTAGATGAGATGGAAAAGGACGGAACAATGATCCAGCTAAAAACAAAATGGAAATTGAGATGATTGATTTTAATCTTATTTGGAATTCCTTACCAAATCTTATACATGGAACTAGCATAAGCTTGCAAATTACATTCATTGCAGCTTTTATAGGATTAACTTTAGGTTCGATTTTTGGCCTGGCAGAGACATCTGAATCACGTTTTATTTCTTATGCCATTAAAACGTACGTCACTCTATTTCGAGGTACTCCAATGCTTATTCAGATTTTATTTGTTTATTATGCATTACCTCAATTGGGTTTAACGATAGCTCCCTTTTGGGCAGCTAGCTTAGCTATAGGTTTCAATAGTTGTGCATATATTAGTCAAATTATTCGATCAGGAATTAATGCTGTTTCGAAAGGACAAGTTGAGGCTGCGCACTCGCTGGGATTTACTCCAATTAAAACAATGCGCTACATCGTATTTCCGCAAGCTTTTCGTGTGACATTGCCTGCCTTAGGTAATGAATTAATTACACTTGTTAAAGATTCAAGCTTAGCTTCTATGATTGGAGTGATGGAGTTAACAAAAGAAGCTTCAATTATTAGAAGTAGAACTTACGATGCATTCTCAATACTCTTAGCAGTTTCTATTATTTACTTAATATTGACTGCAACATTGTCCTTCTGTTTAAAAAAATACGAAAAAAGATTAACAAAACATGTTTAAAGTAAAAAATTTATCGAAAACGATTCGAAATAAAAAAATTTTAAAAGATCTTAATTTTGAAATAGACCATGGAAAAATTGCTATCTTTTTAGGCGGATCTGGTGCAGGAAAATCAACATTATTAAGAATTTTGAATAACTTAGAAAATTATGATTCAGGCTCTTTTTCTCTTGATGATACACTTTTAAATTTAGAAAATGTGAATCATAGCCATACGATTGGAATGGTGTTTCAACATTTTAATTTATTCGAAAATTTAAACGCAGAAGACAATATTATTTATACGCTCATTCATTGCAAAGGATTGACGAAAGATAAGGCTAAAGCTATTACTGAACAACTTCTTTTAAGATATGGTCTTCAAGATCATGCAAAATCATCTGTTAATAATCTATCTGGAGGGCAAAAACAGCGGTTAGCAATAGCTAGAACATTAGCTGTTGATCCTCAAATTATTTGTCTTGATGAACCCACTTCTGCATTAGATCCTCGATTAACAAATCAAGTTGCAAAGTACATCACAGAACTCGCTGCAGAAAATAGAGTTGTTATTTTAACAACACATGACATGAATTTACTTGAGCAATTGGAAGGACATTTATTTTTAATGGAAAATGGTATGATTATTGAAAATGCATTAAAAAGTAATTGTATGTCTAATCCAAAATCTTATCCAAAGCTACATGCATTTTTAAAGGGAACTTATTGATAAGAAAAATTTTATTAAAAAAATTTAGCCTCGACGCTGACCATCGACAAATCTTCCCGCTTCACATGTAACCTAAAGTTGGTTTATAAAATTTATTAAAAATTTGGAGTTCGATGATTTGCCCCGAACGCATCAACTTATGAAAAATTTACACTAATAATATAACAAGATGAGCAGGATAAAAAATACTTTACATTAATTGATTTGTAATTTTCGAGTCGTATGCGATTGATTCTGAAAAGCTTTTGAATCGCTCTGACGAGCTCTATGCCTTTTTTTATCGTATTCCCACAGTT
>JAUXSJ010000101.1 GCA_030679615.1 Parachlamydiaceae bacterium
AAAAGAGTTTGTATTAAGTGTATACCATAGGGAAGTATCCGTTACAACAAAGCCCGCTGTACCAAAATGTGAAGCCTGGTGGCAAACGGAATGATTTGAATGATGATCACAATCAGCTGTCAGATTTTGAGGAATGTTATCAATGGCAGAGATAGGTTGATAACTGCAAACAAAAAGAGAGCAGAGTTGAAAAATTCTTAAAAATTTCATGAAATTCTCCAATTTAATAAATAAGTTTTAGTTCCTTTTCTTTTTAACCTGAATTTTGAGTTTTTGATCCCATGATTAGTGTAAAAGCTCTCAAGAATCGAAAACTGCATAATTCATTTATGCACATAACAAAATTGAGATCATAGTTTTTTTTTAATTTTTAAAAAAAACATCAAATTTTTAAGAAGTTATGCATCCGTTATTTACACATGCAACAAAACAAAGAAGTTATTTTATTTTTTAAAATTTGAGAAAAAATATCAAATTTTGAATGATGTGGATATAGAAAAAGCTCGTTTTCTGAATTCAAAAGATCTTGTTCAAGAGAATTCGAAAGGGAATTTTTATATGTTTCATGAGTTTTTAAAATTTCTTCTGTTACTATTGAATTCACTTCAGACCAAATTGGCAATGTTTCAGTTTCATTGAGTTGAATAAACATTTGATTATCTTGATAAAAAACTTGATCTTTATCAATATTCTTACGATTTAGTTTTAATTGTTCATATGAGTGTGCTTCTAATATTTTAATGATTTCTAATGCATGTTCTAACTCTTTAAACACTGCTATTGTTTTTTCATTAAAAGAAGAAGAAGATACTAAAAAATAATCTCTTTTGTTTTCCTGATTTGGTATTTTCCCCAAACTTGGTTCAATAAAATATCCCCAAGACTTTTTTTCTAAATTTTTAAATACCGGCATGAATCACCTCATATCTAATAATAGATGTTAAGATTCACAGTTATACATAAAGTAATGCGATACTTCTTGAAATTTTAAAATATCAAAAATAGTGTTCAAATCTAATTTTGAATGCACGTGTAATTTTATGTTTTGATCCATGTAATATTTTTTTTCGTTTTGAACCATTAGTAAATGGCTAGAGATATCTTTGTTTAATACCCTTATATTTTCTTTCACATATCTATCAAGAACATTTTTTAATTGAACTGCATCCATTGTATTTTCAAAAATTGCTAAAACTTTTTCTTTCAAACGATCTGTTACCGAGACAAGATAATACTTTTTATTATCGCTTATATTTGATTGTAAAGGAGACGTTGGAGAAGTTAGTGAAAGATTAACTTCTTTCACATCTTGAAATGATTTAGATGAGATTGATAAAACCATAATTCCTTCTTTTATTATGAATGACTTATAACAAACATATATAAATTTAAATATTTGTTATCAAGTTTTTTTTTGTGTGATTAAGTTGTTTAATTAAAATAATTTGACTATTATTTATTAGTTGTGTAAATATTAGTTAATAACTTCTTGATGAAATCTTTAAATTAAGGTTGATTTTGAACAAGCATTATTTAATGAGCGATACTAATAAAGTAAACGATGTATTATATCAAATTTCAAATCTTAATGATGAATATTTAAATAATAATAAAGATAGAAAAATTTTATTAAATCATGTTCCTTATTTATCTAGTGGAACTCGAACAGAACGATTAAAAAAAATGCATGATATTTTTTTAGATATTAATGTTTATTTTACAATGGGTGAGAGAAAAACTTTAACGATTGACTGTGATTTATTGCAAACAGCTATAGGAAAAATTGAAAGTTTTAAGAGTAAAAAACAAGAATTAAATGAAATAGAGTCAACCTATCTAAAGGTTTCAAAAAATTTAATTTGCAATATTCCAAAAATATTTATGAAAAACTTTTCTTCTAAAGAAAAAGTTCGTTCATTAGCAAAAGAAGAATTTCCCTTTAATAATATTTTTATTCAATGGTTATCCCCGCAGGAAATAAGTTGGCTTTCTTCTAATCAAATTAAATTGCTTAATCAATGGCAAATTTTTGCCCTTAATAACAATCAAATACAAGCTTTAACACTTAAGCAGATTCAATCTTTAACTAATGATCAGATACAATTTTTGAGTAAAATACAACAACAGAGCCTAAAAAAAGTACAAATTCAAGCACTATCAAATCATCAATTAAATCACTTGCCACAATGGAAGTTAGTGGTTTTTACTCCAGAACAAATTTCATACATGACCCCAGATCAATTAAAAGAATTAGATGCAAAAATTACAGGGTTAACAGATGCGCAACTAGAAAAATTAACCAAAGATCAGATAGCGGCTTTAACTGTAAAGCAGCTCCAATTATTAATCCCAAGGATTCACTTATTCACACAAGAACAAATCAAGGGATTTACGACCGATCATATTGAGTCTATCACTGATAAACAATTATCTCTTTTTAAGTCTTGGAACCTTGCAATTTTTCTTGAAAAAAATGTAAGTTGTGAAAAAAAAGAACAGATATTAGACGCAGAAAAAAACTGTTTAAAAAACTGGGATATAAATTTTATCAAAGTCATAAAACAACGTAAAATTCAATATCAACCTTAATTCACTCACTTTACGCAGGGAGCCCTAAAAAGCTTGGGGCAAAACATGACGTAAAAATTAACCACTGAGTCACAGCTTCGACTATATATTCAATCGCCATTTTTAACATACCTTTTGGAGTGCCCATCCTATTACTCATAAGTTTTTGAGTCGCTCTACGAGCTCTATGCTTTTTTTATCTAATTCCCACAGTTCCTTCGTCGCTCGTAAACTCGCTCCTCAGTCAGTGGGCTGTAATGGGAGTCGTCCTAAGGACTCAGAACAATTAAAATTACACTCTCATAAACTAAGAATACATTTATATACATGTTTTAGAGTCCGTAGGACGAC
>JAUXSJ010000030.1 GCA_030679615.1 Parachlamydiaceae bacterium
AAAGCGATGACAAGTCATCGCACTCCACATTCACCCAAAAACTAATAAAATTTGGAGTGCGTGTGACTTGTCACCGCTTTCCCAAGCTTCGACTTGTCGAAGCGTTGGAGCTAGGGTTAGATAGGGTTTTATCTGAGGCGACATTTCGAACCGAAAATAATTTACATACACGCCCTAAGATTGAATACCAAGGCTTTCACACTGTTGAAAATATAAAATTTTCAATTCAAATCAACTTGGAGCCTGACCCCAATGAATCCGATTTTTAATTCTTTAATTTTTTAAATACTTTTTTATAGTCGAAATCTTTTGTTGTCACTGCATACTTAACAAGATATTGAATCAAATCTTTTTTAAAATCATTTAGCTCTGATTGAAAATTATTGAAAATATTTTCAAGCTTTATAATTGAACATACTAAGTTTTTAATGATTTCAATTTCTTCTTCTTCAATTTTTTGATTATATTCAAAAATACCTATTAAAATTTTTTGATTAATTTTAATTACTAAATTTAATAAAGTTTGTTTAATTTCTGAAATAATAATTAGATTTTCATCTGAATTTTCTCCAAATGGATTCATAATAGAAATAAATAGCTCTATCATATATCTGGGCTCAAAATCTTGATAATTTAAAAGTAAAATAATAAGTTTTTGTTTATACACTGGTTTTTTTTGAAAAAGCGGATCCGATATTTTTTTTAAGTTTATTTGATGCTTTGTCCATTGATTATTATTGTTATTTACAATTTGTAAAAAATGAGTTGTTTGTAAAAAAGGATTTTGCTTACCAAAAAAATCCATCTCATGTTTGCTACTTGGAGATATATTCTGATTAACAATTTCTAAAATTATTATTTCTTTATTATTCAATTTAAATTTTTTATTACTTTCTTGAATTTCTTCTTCACGGTTTCGTTTTTGAATATTTGATAAACTAGTATGCTCCATGCTGCTATCCTTAAAAAATGTAATAAAAAACAAAAATTTGTAATCGTTCTGCCGATTGATGTGATTAACTCCATCAACAGAATGAATGATTGTAAAAACTTTTATTTAAAATTAATTCTCAAACCATTATTTCATTTCTAGTACCCTAAGAAGGTTGCATATAACAAAATTTTTATCATGTCAAGCTACTGTTTTTTAAACCATGAGTTGAATTTAATACAATTCGCTCGATTAAATGGGAAATAAAATGATTGTTAACGAAAACTTGATTAAATTAACCCCTTTAATTCCCAAAGAATCTTCTTTGAACAACTTAGAAAAAAACCTTGATGAATTATATAATGTTGAAAAAATCATAAGTATAAAAAATTATGAAAATAAAAATGAAATAATAGAGCTTTTAAACGAGTGTAAGTCCTTTGAGTCAATTTTAAAACTTTTCAAAAACAATCTATTTATTAATCAAACAGAAAATATAAAAAAAACAGTTATTTCATTTATCCAACATACAGGACACCTACAAAAACTCATTAGTTATATTCATAATCATTCAATCGAAGACTCCGAACCTTTTTGGGAACATCTTGATGCATTAATTGACCATGGGTTTGACATCAATTGCTTTGATCCAGTCAATCGCCATTGCTTAACTATAGCTAAATCTTCAACATTCTTTAATTTATGGAATAGAAAAGCAAGATTTCCGCCTTATTCCCTTAAAGAAATGAAGGTCTTAGACCAATTTATGTATTTACTAGATAAAGAAAATTCTACCCATCAAAAAATATTCAAAAGTACACTTCTATCTCAATCAACAGACTTTCCTTTAATGAATTTATTTAACAAAAACAATTATGGCTTTATCAGCATTGTCAGCTTATTACACTTTAATATATTCATTTTTAAAGAATTTTTAATCAAAATCTCAAAAATTTATCCAAAAAATATCATCGACTTTGGCATAAAATATTTAAATTATTCCCTTAACCTTTCCTCAAATAGGAAGAAAGAATCTATAAATTGTTTTCTCTTTCTTTTTGAAGAAATGGAAAATTCTATCAATCGGTCCATTTTTTTTTCTCAATTTACTAAGTTAAGTCCTCTTATATATTATCCTTCTTTAAAAAAGGATTTGGCGTTTTTAAAAATTGAATCAAAAAATTTTTATATTGAACGTGCTTTGAATTCTAGTGATTTATATTACTTTTTAAAAAACTTACTTCCACACCCGAATGTACAACAAAACACTTTTGAAATTGATGATGACAATAAATTAAAATTAAGAAAAAAAATATTCGAATTAGAAGAAACTAATCGTCATTCAATTTGGTATTATGTATTTAAATATAATATTTCTAACATTCAAATACTTAATCAACTTGATTTATTTATTAATTGGAATGATAAGAATAATAAAGCATTACTTTTTTTATATTTTCCAAATGCAATTATTGAATATAAAAAATTTATCGACAACTCAAAAGATAACGTCTCTCCATCTCTTAAAAACCTTTTAGAATTTTATTGTGAATATCCAAATTTAAGAAGAAAAGTTCCCATTTCAAAAATAATAGAAGAATTATCTGAAGTTGATATCGAGCCTTTAGCTACTCTTTTTATTGAAAAAATCAACAATTTAAATTTAAACAAGTTCGAAAAGATTGTGTGTTTAATCTTGCATAAACATAACTATGAAGTTTTAAAAAGAAGTTATTTAAAGGATGGTTTTTTTAAAATAATTACCGAAAAAATATGTAAATCAAATAGAGAACTTAAATCAAAATATTTACCGGATTTAGAAACTAAATGGACCAAAAAGCTAAAAAAATATGATCGAAAAAATTTACGTTATTTAGTTAAATACCGATCCTACATAGATGCATTTTTAAATTATATTACTTCCTTTTGGGAGAAGAAAATCCCTTCTAAAGTACTTCAACTTATTCCGGAACAGCCTGTAGCTTCACTCGCATTAAGTAGTTTTTTAAGAAGCATAAAATTGCAAAATGAAAAAATGAGATGCGTGAAGTATTTTTTTAAAGGATTAAATAATGAAGAACGGTCTTCTATTTCCAATTATTTAATTCTTCATCCAAGAGTGTTAAGTAAAATTGTCAAGAAAGACATGACCTTAAGATCCATCAAAATCAAACATGGAGGCGGATCTGTTTCCACATATGCGAAATTAATTGATGCTTTTATTGCTAAAAATACACAACGTGAAAAATTAATCAAATCCCCTGAATGTGAAATTAATAAGCCTTTTTATGAAAAATTAATCCCCTCACCTATTGAATCACTTGAAATTAATGAACATGCAATCATTACAAGCTTAAACAGAACAATCTACGTAACATTAAACGAACAAACAGAAGCATTTAAATTTTTAAAAGTAGAGGAAAACTACGATCATTTTTCTCAGGAATTTTCCGTCACATCTTTTTTTCGGCAACAAAATCAGTTTAAAAGCGAATTTCATAAGCCAAAAGGGATTTATTTATTAAATCAGATCCCAGATTCATTTAAGCCTTATTTAAACAACATCAAACAATCTTCTTATTATATTATCTATCATTACACTCCTCCATCAGTTGATCAGTTTGTGTATTTACAAAATGCAGATAATTTTAAGTTTTCAAGGCAGATTTGTTTAGCTGATACTGTCAACATGATTGCTCTTGGAATAGCACCCGAGCTTGGAGAATTATTTCACTCTTATGCATCAAAAAGAAAATACATTCTTTTTATTGACCTAGCTCAAAAAATCGCTTCCTTATCTATTTCTACAACGGGAGGTGCGGGTCGTTTAGACCAAGCCTTTTTTAAAAGCAAATGGTCAAATATGCGAAAAACCGGATTAACTGATTTACGTGATGTATATCTATTTAGACATGAGAAATTCGATCAGTACACAAAAGAATTTAATGGTTGTATTGAGATAAACAAAAACATCAAAAGTACCCTTATATTTAAAGAGATGATGTTTTTAGGTAATCTTTTACTGATTGATATGTTAGTTCTAACGACGAGATACATTGATAATAAAAAGCTTGATTGGACAGATGAACCTTTTATTCAAACTTTCAGCGAAGAACTTTTAGAAGGTTTTACTATTATTATGTCTAATTTTTTAAAAAAACCAGAGACTGAATGCGTAGAATTCTGTCGGAAATGTGGAGTGGATTGGTTAAAAGCTGCACGACAAATTGCTTTTTGGTGTGATGAAAGTGATAAAGGTTTTTGTTCTTATTTAAAAAATGAAGAAATTCCAAAAGAAATTTATGGTGAGGATGTATTTGTAGACGTTAAGAATAAAAAGGAAGTATGGGGAGCATCAGGTCAAAAAAATAATCTAACAGAAGATTTCCATCTTCAAACTAATGGTCATCAAGACATTGGTTGTTTTAATGGACCACTTGGTTTAACTGAATTTGAAAGAATCGCTCATCTTTTATATTTCGTTGTTTCAAGTAAGGATAAACAACTATAAATTATAGTCGATTAAATCACAGTTGATAAAATTTTGACCAGCGTGAAAGCTCTCGCGATTGAATAAATTTTTTCATGTGC
>JAUXSJ010000038.1 GCA_030679615.1 Parachlamydiaceae bacterium
GGGGCTAATTTCTTAAGGCCACTACCGTGGCTAAATTATTCAATAGAGAATATTACTGAAAACGTTTTTTAATTGGCCACGGTAGTGGCCTTAAGAAATTAGCCCCGCGTGATGGTGCTTGCACCGAACCTGGGGTAGACAATAAAAGATATATTAGCCACGGCAGTGGCGCAAGAGATTTCTTACATAAATGATATCATTCTCTATCTGGCAGACTAAACAAATCCTCTAAAGCTTGCATTGTGACACTTCTGCTAATATCTGCAATGGAATCTGTTAAAGGAATCCTTTTTGGGCATACTTCTACACAATTTTGAGCATCTCCACAATCATTAATTCCTCCTTCTTGCATAAGAGGTCTTAATCTAACTGCTTTTTGAGTTTTCCCAACTGGATTGCTATCAAATAAACGCACTTGAGATATGGCTGCAGGACCAATAAATTTTGATTTATGATTGATTTGAGGACAGGCCTCTAAACAGCATCCACATGTCATACATGTTGAAAGGGCATACATGAGTTTTTGTTTTTCAGGACTAATTCTAGGACCCGACTCAGAGCTAAAACTAGAATCCACATCAATCCAAGCATGAACTTTTTTTAAATCTTCAAACATACGAGAGCGATCCACGATTAAGTCGCGGACTAATGGAAATTTATTAAACGGAGCTAAACGTATGATGTTTGATCCCGTTTCATGAATAATTACTTCAATTAATGCAGTGCATGCTTGTCTGGGTTTACCATTAATGAGCATAGAACATGATCCACAAACTTCTTCTAAACAACCTGATTCCCAAACAACAGGTGCAACCTTTTCATTTTTGCGATTAACTGGGTTTTTTTGTATGTCCATTAAAGAAGAAATGACATTTGCAAAAGGCATGCGCTTTAATTCAAATTCTTCCCAGTATTGATGACCTGGCTCACCTCTCAATATATTTAAAATATATGTATCATCCATTCATCATTCCTCCATTAAACTGGTAAAACGATATTATTTGGGATATTTTCTAAGGTTGGTTTCACTTTTTTAACATTACCTGTTTGAGTATAAACGCGTTTAACTGGCTTTAAATGTCTCAAATCTACTTTTTCATATGAAATAACTGGTTCATCTGATGAATAAGTAGCAATTGTTGTTTTCAACCAGTTTTCATCATCGCGTTCAGGAAATTCTGGTTTATAATGCGCTCCACGAAACTCATTCCTTAACAATGCTCCCTTTGTGATTACTATCGCAAGCTCAAGCATAGGTCCAAATTGATTAGCAAAAGCATAAGTTTGATTTGCAAATTGCGAACGATCAGATAAAGAAATATGATGAGTTCGTTCTCGTAATTTTTTTAATTTATTTAATGTCATCTCTAAATCTTGATTATCTCTTTTTACAGTGACATGCTTGATCATTAATTCAGATAACTCATCGTGTAATTGATGAATGTTTTCTGGTCCATCTCTTGATAGAATTTCTTTTTTCAATTCTTCTTCTTGGCGAATATATTTTTCATAAACTGACCCAGGAGTATCTGTATAAGAAGATTCAAGAGAATCTATGTAACGAGGAACCTCTTCCCCTGCAACTAATCCACTAAAAATACATGCCATTAATGCATTAGCACCGAGACGATTTGCACCATGATATTGATAATCTGCTTCTCCAATACTAAAACAACCCTTAAGATTGGTCATTTGACGAAAACGTTCCCAACGATCCGGATCATCTGCAGCCGGCCAGTCTACCCAAGCACCACCCATTGTATAATGCATTGCAGGAAAAATTTTCATTGGAACTTTAGTTGGATCCTCACCAGTGAATTTTTCATAAATTTCTAAAATGGCACGTAATTTTTCTTTTTTCTCATCAGATAAATGGGAAACATCTAAATAAACTTGCATTCCTCCGTCAATTCCAAGTCCCATTTCACAAACTCTCAAGACCTCTCTTGATCCAATGTCTCTTGGTACTAAATTTCCATAAAGAGGATAGAGTTCTTCTAAAAAATACCAAGGTTCACCTGTTTTACCACATTTAATTGTACGTCCATCAGAAGTAAGAATACTTTTAGATTCATCGCCATAAACCCAAATACGTCCCCCTTCTCCCCTTGCAGATTCTGACATTAAACGTAATTTATCAATTCCTGGGATAGCAGTTGGGTGAACTTGGATAAATTCACCATTTGCATATTTCATTCCTTGCTGAAACAAACGCCCATTTGCAGCACCTGTACAAAAAGTAGAATTGGTGGATTTTTTAAAAATCATTCCAATTCCCCCTGTTGCAAATACAACAGCGTCGGCTTTTAAAACCTCTAATTTCATATTAAAGAGGTCCATAATAACGACACCTCGAGCGATTTCATTTTCGTCTAAGACTAATCGCATAAATTCATGAGATTCGAATTTTTCTACAAGGCCTAATGTTTCAAATTTTCTGACCTGCTCATCGAGAGCATATAAAAGTTGTTGACCAGTTGAAGCTCCACAAAATGCTGTGCGGTTATATAAAGTGCCGCCAAATCGACGAAAATCTAAAGTTCCTTCTGGAGTGCGATTAAAAGTGCATCCAAAACGATCCATCATTCGTATAATATTTGGAGCTGCCAGACACATTTCTAATACAGGTGGTTGATTAGCTAAAAAATCCCCACCTTTAATAGTATCGTAAGCATGAATGATTGGAGAATCATCTTCTCCTTTTAAATTCATCGCAGCGTTAATACCACCTTGAGCGCAAACGGAATGTGAACGTTTAACTTTAGTGACAGATACAATTTTCACATGACAGCCTTTTTCGGCTAAACGCATGGCTGCAGCTAATCCCGACAATCCCCCACCAACAACAATCACTTCTTTATGTTTTCTAATCATGCTTTTAAATCTCAATACGTTAAATTAATCCAATAGGTACCCCAAATAGCAGCCAATCCTAAAAAAGTGATTAATATCATTAATCCTGTTGCAAAAGTTCTCATTAATTGTTGCGATCTTGCAGTTAAAGTAATTCCCCACCCAATCATAAATGTCCAAAGACCATTAAATCCGTGATAGCATGCAGTGAGAACTAAAACTGTGTATAAAAAAATCATTAAAGGACTTTTAAACGTATCCCTAACCATTAATAATTCAGCCACCCCAAAATCTGGTGTCACTGCCATGACCTGTCCTTCTTGAAGAGGTCGTTTTTTTAATGCTTTTATCCAATTTTGCTCTTCTTTGTTTGATTGCAGTGTTATTAGTTGTTCAGCCGATAGGTTTTCTTTTGGTGTTTCAGATAAATTAATCATTGTTTCATTTGGATTTTTAAAAGAATCAATTTGTTGAGAATCAAGAATATTAAAATTAATTCGTTTAGATAAAGTAGCAAGCCCACGATCTTCCATAATTGGTACCATGTAATCAATTTGAGTTCCTTTCTGAGCAGAGTTTGGATATTCAATGAAACGCATATGAACGACGTGAGCAATAATTCCAAAAAGTAAAATCCATGAAGTAATACGTTGCCAAGTATAGGCGTGATTTCGTGGGTATTCCGTTAAGGAGGGTGTCGAACCATCTGATGGAAATGAATTAGATTGACTAGTCATAAGATATTTAATTCCCCAAATGCCGTGTATCAAAAAGGGAACTCCTAGCAAAAAAATTTCAATGACTGGCAGATAGGGTAAATTTCTCAAAAAATTGACTCCCCTAACAAACCCGTTTCCATTATCACCGATCAACAATGCTGCTTGTGAATTTGTAAGAAGATGTTCAATAAGAAAGAGTACAAGCCATAATCCTGTGAAAGAATGAAGTTTTCTCCATATAAATGCAGAAGGAATCAAAGGAGCTTGATAATTAGATTTTTTCATAAACACTCTTAAAGTATGGCAACAGTCATTCAAAAAATATGATTGTTGTTATATCAAGAGTTTTTAAAATTGTTAAGGTAAATATTTATTTTAATAATAATTTTGCTTAAACTTCATTCCTTCTAACGGCGACGCAAAAAATTATAGGATTATTGACTCGACGCGACTTAATTTTTTTGTTTAATCGTCATGGCTTCATCATAGTTTTTGGAGTGCGAAGGCCCTGCCTTCGCTTTTTTTTCACGAGAGAACATTACTAAAGCGGTGTGATTTTTGACTCAATCAATTCAATCTATACAAATGCATCTGTGTGGATATCCGAACATAAAAAGCGAAGGCAGGGCCCATTCTATTACCCATAAGTAAAATGCTCATCTTCATCATCTATTTATCATGCTCATCCTGCCGCTTGCGATCATGCTTATCTTGTTTTTATATTTATGGATAAATCATTTTGCATATTTTTCAATTAATTTAGATTACAAAAAAAACAGGATAAGCATGATCGCAAGCGGCAGGATGAGCATGATAATTAGAATGATGAAGACGAGAATAAC
>JAUXSJ010000064.1 GCA_030679615.1 Parachlamydiaceae bacterium
AATGGAAGCTGGATTACAAAGTTTAAAGCTTCTTCAACAGCCAAATTTTTATCAAAATTTACAAAATAAAACCGATTTTTTATTAGATCCAATTAAAGAATATATCAAAAAAAATCAATTAAATGCTTGTATTCAAAATCTAGGGTCAATGTTTACATTATTTTTTGGAAAACAGAAAGTACGCAATTTGGAAGATGCAAGAGAGTGTGATCAGACTTTGTTTGCACATTTTTTTAGAACGATGTTTGATCAAGGAATTTATATCTCTCCTTCACAACATGAGGCTTTGTTTATTTCCGCAGCCCATGAAGAGGAGCATTTGGAAAGAACCCAAAAAGCAATTTTAGATTTTTTAAAAACGAATATGATCTAAAATTTTGATTCAACGTTGACCTTAGTGCAATTTAAGCTAAGTCCCAAAAATTAACCAATGATCTCAGTTTCAATTTTAGGTTTTGTGCACTTTTTGCACTTTTTGGAGTGCGAAGGCCCTGTCTTCGCTTTTTTTCAAGAGAATATGAGATGACGAATATCATTTTCTTCTTGATCAATTCAATCTATAATAATTACAAGTGACACATTATTCAATACTTCAATTCGTTCAAAAACAAATTGAAGCTATAACTTTAAAGTGGATATCCGAACCATAAAAAAGCGAAGGCAGGGCCTTCGCACTCCAAAAAAGTACAATAAATGATAAAGTCGAGACACTTATCTCAGTGGTTAATTTTTTTCGACTTTGTGCTTAATTAGCAGTGAAAAAATTAGACGAAATCACACATTAAAGCATAAATAATTTTTAAGACCATTAGTCATTAGATTTTTGATTTCTTGATTTGGATTATTCGTTAAATTTTTTTGATAAATAGCCCTTACATTATTGTTGTGCAATTTGATTTTTGTTTTTGTTATTTCACTAATTTCGTTATAATTATTTTTCTCAAATATTTTTTGTTTAAAAATAATTCTTTTTCTATTTTTTAATTGACTGCGAACAACATTTAATTGTTCAAATGAAAGTATTTGATTTTTTGAAATCTTTAAATCTTCTTCCATTACTTTTATATTTAAATTTAATCCACCAATTTTTTGCTGTTTTATTTGATCTGGATTTTGATTTTCAATATTTAAAATAAAATTTTTAGCATCAATTGTTTTGGAATTTACAGGTGCTATTGGAGAATATGAAATAACAACATTATTATTTATATCAATGTTAGAGCTAATACCCATTTTTTTACCTTATATAAGTTATTAATAAATAAAAATATAATGTTAACTATATTTAGTTTTTTATTTTTGTGATGTTTAAATAAAATTATTGTTTTATGAATTATATTGGTTTTTTAAATTTTTATCAATTTTAATTAATTTGTTTGTTTTTTTATTTAAATATTTTATTAATTTTTTTTTGTTTTTAATTAAAAAATTTTTTTTATTTTAAGTGAGATTTTTTTCTTTTTTGTGATAAATTTAAAAAAAATGAAGAGAAAAAATGAATCTACTAAAAAAATTGTTATTTATCCATATATTCAGTTTATGGATTACTTGTCAGGCAGCTTCGATTAATCAGACAAATTTTTACCCTCTTTTACCACAAGAAACTGTTTTAAAAAACTTGGAACAACATATCCCATTTAATCCTCAAGGAACAAATCTTGTAGGTTATCTTTATATTGGCGATCACGAAACGATGATAAGCGAATCTACATGGCTATATGTAAAGCAAGGTCTGGAGTATTATAAAAAAAACAAACCTATTTTTATTATTCTTGAATTAGACACGCCTGGAGGCGAGATTTTTGCTGCTCAAAAAATTTCCGATGCTTTGAAAGCAATGGATATTCAAGAAAACATTCCCATCGTTGCTTATATCAATAACTGGGCGATTTCAGCAGGAGCGATGTTAGCCTATTCCTCTCGCTTTATTGTAACAACGAAAGATGGAAGTATAGGAGCTGCAGAGCCTGTTTATCCTGATGGGATGGGTAAAATGGAATCAGCGTCAGAAAAAATTAATTCTGCGATACGTGCAGATTTTGGAAATCGGGCAAGCTATTTTGGAAGAAATTCTTTGTTAGCTGAGGCTATGGTTGATAAAGATTTAATTCTTGTTCTTCGCAAAGGTAAAATTATTCGTTTGGAAAATGAAAATCAGATTAAATTGACTGGTGCTGATGCGGACATCGTTATTTCCTCAAAAGGAAAGCTTCTCACTTTAACAGCGGAACAAATGATTAATTATGGAGTAGCGGATTTGTTATTAAGTCCGACGAAATTAACGACCATTACGCAAGAAGAAGAAAAATTAGGAAAATGGCCTGGAGATAAAATGCTTTTATTTCATGCACCATTTTTTGAGCGTATTCCACATGTTATTGTAGATGCATATAAAATGGATTGGAAAACAAAATTATTTGTTTTTCTTGCTTCGCCTATTGTTTCTTCATTACTCATGATGGGATTGATCATTGGTGGTTATCTTGAATTTAGTCAGCCTGGACTGAGTTTTCCCGGTTTTATTGCTGTGACATGTCTTTTTTTAATGATTTTATCTCATTTTTCATTAGAGCTTGCTGGTTGGTTGGAGTTAATTATTCTTTTAACAGGATTGACTCTTATTATTGTTGAATTATTTCTTGTTCCTACATTTGGATTGCTGGGTGTGTTTGGAGTTATATTATTTATTATTGGATTATTTGGAATGCTCCTTCCCAATATTGATTCTGTTCAAATAGAACCTGATACTAAAACAATTAATGCAGCTGGGGAGTATTTTTTACGTCGTTTGGCGTGGTTGAGTGGTACCTTTATTTTAAGTTTAATACTTATTGGTTTGCTAGCAAAGCATGTCTTACCTAGATTTTCAGGGATGAATTCTTTGATTTTATCAGGAAATGAACAAGATGCATCAAAGGGATTTACAGCAGGATTAGATCGCTCCAAAATGCCTTTGCCTGGTACAATTGCCATCGTCTATGCAACGCTTAGGCCTGCAGGTAAAATCGTCATCGATCAAAAAATTTATGATGCGTTAAGTGATTTTGATTTTATTCCTGAAGGAGAAAAAGTGATTGTGACTAGAGTTGAAGAAGGTGGAGTTTTCGTGGAGCGCATTAAGGTAGAAGGAGAATAATGTCATTTTTTTTAGTATTGCTTGGTTTAATCTTGATTGTTATTGAATTTTACGTTCCAGGTGGAATAGTAGCGATTTTGGGGATAATTTCTATTTTGACTGGCTTGACAATTTTTGGATTAAATACAACATCCATTTGGGCTTTTAGTTTGTTTTTAGCTGGAACGATCATAGGGATTATCATGGCCATTCGTTTTGCTCTTTGGAGAATTGTAAAAGCTAAACCTGGATATAGTATTTATTCCAATGATGACCAAGAAGGGTTTTTTGCTTCAAGTTATGATAAAACGGCCATTGGAAAAACAGGAATAGTATTAAGTGACCTGAAACCAGGTGGGTTTATTAGCATTGATGGGCATCGACACCCCGCAATTTCATTAAGCGGTTATCTCAGTAAAGGAGAAGAGGTCGTTGTCGTTAGTGGACAAGAACAAAGTTTAATGGTTAAATCTAAGAGTCTGTTTTCGAATTCAGAGACCGGTTCAATTTGAAAACCGGCTCTAAGATAATGTTTAAAAAGGAAACTATAGATGAATAATGTTTTGCAAACTCAAATAGATTTGAATTTAGGATTTTATTTTATTTTTTTTGTTGTTGCTCTCCTACTGATTATTATTCTGAGTATAGTAGGTAAATTTATCAGTTTATGGTTTCAAGCTTTTGTTTCTGGAACGCCTATTCCTTTATTTAATATTATTGGAATGTCTTTAAGGAAAATACCCCCACAAACAATAGTCAATGCACGAATTAATCTTTTTAAAGCTGGGCTAAAAGAAATTACTGTTTCGGATTTAGAAACTCACTATTTGGCTGGTGGCCATGTGACAAATGTGGTTGAAGCACTTATTGCAGCTGATAAAGCGAATATTCCTTTGGATTGGAGACGAGCTACAGCGATTGATTTAGCTGGTCGAGATATTAAAGCAGCTGTTCAAA
>JAUXSJ010000071.1 GCA_030679615.1 Parachlamydiaceae bacterium
GATATCCGAACCATAAAAAAGCGAAGGCAGGGCCTTCGCACTCCAAAAGGTATGTTGAAGCCATGACAGGCCTGTGTAATTATGCATTCGTTGAATAAGCATCGTTTGAATTAAGTTTGTATCGATAGAGTGCCATTCGAATAGCAGCTAAAATGCATAAGCATCCACTAATACAAATCACAGATAATGATCCGAAATGGGCGAGTAAATATCCCCCAAGTATTGGCACAAACATTCCTCTAACACCCACTGCAATGACATTAATTCCACTAAATGGAGAACTATTCTCTTCTTTTGCAAAAATTGGTCCAGATAAATTCCAACTCAATTCATTTCCAGCTTGCATTAATCCATAGATGAGATAGGCAAAATACAACCATATGATTTCAGATTGCGCTGAAACAAGGAAAATAGTGAATACGGCTGCCAAAGAGGCAATTACTGAGCCTAAGTAAAATAAATCTACTTTTTGAATCCATCGTACCCAAAGAGGCGAACTACAAGCAAATCCAATTCCTTTGCATAGAGTGATCGCGACACCTAATTCGGTGTAACTTAAATGAAGCTTGTCGACAAAAAAAACAGGGAGCGCTGGTTGTATAATCATTAAGCCACTTCCAATAAACATAAATCCAATTTGAAATTTTGCAAAATCAGGACGTTTTTTTAAAAGAGTCCATGCATTTTTCCATGGTTGAAAGAGAGGGTGAAATGAATTGGATTCTGGAGAATCAGATTTTAAAATAAAAGCTTTCATCAATCTTTGCCAGATTGTTGCTGTTAAAGCTACTAAAGCAGCAATAGGAAACATCCATCGCCAAGCTTGTGTCCATTCATCTAAAAGCCATCCAATCGCAAAAGGAAGAAGTCCTCCGCCCAGATAGCCAAAAGCTTGTGTGTAAGAAAAAATTTTATCTCTATGGTGAGATGGAATGTTTTTTTTTAGGAGTTCCATCCAAGTAGGCATCATTCCAACTTGTAAAAACATAAATAAACCAAAACAAAAAATGATGTACCAAGAAGATTCAATGAATGGAAATAATAAAAAAGGAAGGTAGGCACACCATCTTGCTAAAATAATGCTTTTCATTAGTTTTCCAGATTCTTGTACATGATGAGACCAATAAGAAGAAAGAATCGAAACTAATGGTTTTAAAGTAATCATTAAAGCGAGTTGAAATGGAGTCGCTTGTAAATCCTTATAAAGGATGATGGGTAAAAGATTAAAAAGACCCCAAAAAGGAGTGTCGAGGACACGAGTCCATACGTAGGCTGCTTTTGTTTGCAAATAAGAAGATTCAAGAGATTGATTCATTATTATTTAAGTCATGTTTTTTATTAAGTATCAATTATATAGATAAAAGTTATTTAAGAAAATATTTATTATAAATAATAAGATGGCTTCTTGAGTTTTTTTATAAAATAATATAAACTATTTTCATGATTTTAGAAGTTGGACAAGAATATGATCTAATCATTGATCGATTAGGTGTAAATGGAGAGGGCGTCGCCAATTTAGGCGGATTTGTTCTTTTCATTGAAGGCGCTTTACCTCAAGAAAAAGTGAGGGTAAAGCTTTATGAGAAGCGTAAAAATTTCGGTCGAGCTTCTATAGTAAAATTTTTATTTAAATCTGAAAGCCGTCAGGATCCACCTTGCCAATTGTATGATCAATGTGGTGGATGTCAACTGATGCATTTTAATTACTCATCCCAACTTGAATTTAAGCGAACATGTGTGGTGGATGCAATATCACGGATCGCTAAAATCGAGAATGCTCCAGTCCGTTCATGTGTTCCTTCCCCAAAAGAATTGGCTTATCGAAATAAAATACAAATGCCAGCAACAAATCAATCTCCGTTTCAACTTGGATTATATGCGCGTCAATCACATGACTTAATTCCTGTTGATTTTTGTCATATTCATTGCGATTTGGGTGAAAAAATTTTAGCTGATGTAAAGAAAATTTTAAAAATAGCAGCTTGTTTTTCAATTAAGCATGTTTTGATTAAAACTGCAGTGCATACGAATGAAGTTTTAGTGATTCTCGTGACAAGTAAAAAAGATGATGAAATTTTTATTCCTTTAGGTAACAAAATATTTGATGACGTTCCTGAAATTAAAGGGGTTGTTCAAAATATTAATCCAATCGAAAACAATGTGATATTAAGTCAGACCTATCGAACTTTAGCAGGAAATGGATACATTCATGATAACATGATAGGGCACCGAATTAAAATTTCTGCTGCATCATTTTTTCAGGTAAACCCTCTTCAAGCCGAGCAGCTTTATTTAAAAGCGATTGAATTATGTGATTTGAAGAAAGATGAAATTGCTTTAGATGCTTATTGCGGTGTAGGCACATTGACACTTGCCCTTGCAATGAATGCAAAGGAAGTTATCGGTGTAGAGTGCGTGTCAGAGGCAATTATTAATGCTAAGGAAAATGCAAACGTAAATCATATAAAAAATGTGAAATTTGTTTGTTCAAAATCTGAAGAGTATATTCAACAATTAGTTTCAAATAAGAAAAAAATTGATGTGGCTTTATTGAATCCACCGAGAAAAGGCTGTGAGCGTCAATTTTTGATAGAATTAATTAAATTATCCCCTCAGCGCATTGTTTATATTTCATGCGATCCAGCAACATTGGCAAGAGATCTGCAAATTCTTTGTTCAGAAGGGTATGTTTTGAATGTGGCGATTCCTTTTGATATGTTTCCTCAAACGGCACATGTTGAAACGATCGTGCGTCTTTCTAAGAGTGTTGTTGATGTAATCGCATCTTCATAATACATTTTGGAGTGAGTGCGACTTGTCACCGCTTTATTATGCTTCGACTTGTCGAAGCTCTTTGCTATGGTTTGATTCACTTTATTCTGCAGCGAGCTTTCTATTCCAACCGAAAGAGACTACGCAAATTGGCAAGAGGTTTGCAAATTTTTTGTTCAGAGAGAATTTAATGACGTGATATTATTCTCAACTCCATCAATTGATCTTTAAAAGTGTCTATAAGAACATCCGAACCATGAAAGCGAAGGCAGGGCCTTCGCACTCCAAAAGATGTTTTGGAGTCATTTTTATTTAAAAACGGTAACCTAAGCTTCCCCCAATCCTATACCCACCTATTTGATCTTTGCCAGAACTTTGGAGCTTTACTTTTTGAAAATAACAATCTAAAAATAAATCAAGTAAAAGGTTTTGTCTAATTGCAACGTAAGATCCTGATTTAATCACATATCCAAATTTGTCTATGTTTATACGGTTTTTAATTGGATATTCATTCTTTATATTTAAAAATATGTAAGATAATCCCAATCCAAAACAAGGCTTAAGATTCTCAAGAGATAGTAATTGATGTTTTGTTACACTATTTGGAATGAGGGGTAAAGTTAGATCATCATATAATTCTTTGGTAACTTCCTTGTTTTTGAAATAATGATAATTACCAAAGACTTTTGTGTTTTTTTGATTAAATTCAAAGGTTTCTTCTGAATCACTGTAAGAAACTTCTTGAGCTTCTTGAGTTTGAGAATAAGAGTAATTTAATTTTATTTTTTCAATCCAATTCAATGCATATGTCTGATTAAAAAAAAGAAAAACGAATAAAAATAAAGCCCTTATTCTCATAAAGTGATGATCCATTATAACAGATGAAATTTTTAATTATATTTATTAAAACAAATAACTTAAAAAATAATTTATGTAAACTTTCAAAAATAAAATAATTCATTCAAAAAAAGTGAAAGTATTTTTTTACTTCTTTGGATGATATTTGAGTAAAATGATAAGTTGTTAAAATAAAACAACTTATTAATTAACTATTAGTATATTTTTTTTGTATACATTAATTATAATTTTGATTTATTATTAATATAATTATGATTTTTTTTAAAAAAAGGTAATAAAATAATTTATGAAATTAATTACATCTGGGAATGACATCTCTGTATGGCCTTCAACTTTCAAGGTTATCGAAGCACCGATTAGTATTTTGAATAAAGCGTTGAATAGTGAAGGGAATGTATTAGATCTTTTTACACCAGATATAAATGTAGAAAGACGTTGGGTTTACATTAAAGATCGAACGAAGTTTTTTATGTATGAAGTTAGAAACGACTGTAGTCTTGAAGGCATAAGATCGCGATCTTCAGAGATATTGTTAGGTTTCTTAGATTTTAGATATGATATTGAAACTGTAGCTCGTCATTTATATGAAAGAAAAATCACGATTTTAATTCTAGGAGCCATGGTAATAGCTCACCCCATTTCATGGATGCTTACGCCTTGTACAATAACTGCAGATATTATTGCTGGAATTATTCAGGCTGGAATCTATACTTTTGGTGGAGCAGAAAAAAAAGAAATCCTTTCTATTCTTCATAAAAAAATTATAGCTTCTCCTGCTCAACAAGTTATTTATACGATTTCAAATACTGTAATTTATGCATTTTTTGGAGCAACAAGTTATATAAATGGATATTCATTTCTTAAATCATTTGTTGGTAGCATGTTCTCTACTGCCTTTTTAGCAAATTATCTCTACTATGCATCTCATTCTGCAGTCGCTTCACTTCCTGAATTTTTGATACCAGATGGATTTAATATTTTTATTGATGGTGGAGCAATCGATATACATGGAAAGAGGACTTTTGATCCAGAAAAGGGATATAGAGAGTATAAGCAAAATAGAAAGTGTACAGAACATACAGATTCTGAAGGAAATAAATGTTATACATATCAGGCTTATAATTCAAAAATATACTCTAGTGTTAGAGATAGTCTTGAGGAAGATTTGAAAAAAATTATTCCGAACGAATATTTCGAAGGTATAAAAAAGTGGTTTAATGAAAATAAAGAACCTTTCACTCTTTTTGGATTTTCTTCCATCCAAAATTTTGATTCAAAAAAATTAATATTAAATTATTATAAATTATGCTTAAAATATCATCCCGACCGTCTTTCACCCGACCTGAATGATGAAGCTAACATTTGGATGCGAGTAATTAATACTGCTCGTGAGCATGTAGAAGAACAATATGAAAAATCAAAAAAAAATTCATCCCTTTAAACAATTCTTATTAAAAATTCGTTACTTGAATGGTTTCTGAAAGGTTTATTAGAGTCTTAGGATATCTCCAATGTTTTCAAAATAAAAAGAACAAGATAAGCAGGATCGCAAGCGGCAAGATGGGCATGATAATAGGGAATGGATATTCTTATCTTGCATATCTTGCCGCTTGCGATCCTGCTTATCCTGTTTTTTTATTAATCAACACTCGCAATTCATTTCTTCATCTGAATTGGATTCGTTAATCATTTCACCTAAAGGAAAATTTAAGATGAGATCTTCAATGTCTTGAATACTTTGAGATCGACTAATGCATTCTCGGAATTGACGTGTTCCAGAAGATTTTTTTAAATACCAACAGCCAATTCGGCGCATATCAACACAGACACGATGATCATGGTGATATTTTTTAGTGGCTAAAAAATGTTCATATAAAGCAGTACGACATTCTTCTAAGTTTCTTTCATGAATTGGAAGCCCTAAAGAATAATTTAAAATATCTTCAACCGCCCAAGGACGACCCATTGTTCCTCTTGCGACTAAAACTGCATCACAACCAGTTTGTGTAATGGCTTTTTCTGCAGAAGGACTATCGATAATGTCTCCATTACCAATAATTAAAATGGAATTCGCTTCATCTTTACAAGCTTTTATGTAATCCCAATTCGCTGGACCTTTATAACCCTGTTGACGGGTTCTTCCATGAATACAAATTGCTTTAGCTCCTGCTTTTTCAGCAATTTTCATGATTTCAACGGCGTTGATGGATTGATCATCCCAACCCGCTCGAATTTTAACGGTAACCGGGATTTTTACTGACGAAACAATTTCTGCAAGAACATCGCCAATGAGTTGAGGAGTTTTTAACATGCCAGATCCACTACCGTCCTTTGTCACTTTATCAACAGGACAGCCACAGTTTAAATCAATCACATCAAAACCCAGGTCTTCAACGATTTTTGCAGCTTGTTTTGCAAGAGAAGGCTTACTTCCACATAGCTGCGCGCCAATGGGATGCATATCAGGTGAATAGTCAAGAATGTGAAATGTTCCCGTATCATAGCGGACAATTGCATCCATTTTAACCATTTCGCAATACATTAACCCAGGTTTGTATTTTGCTGACATTTTGCGAAAAGGGAAATCAGAGCACCCAGCAAGAGGAGCATAAAAGACTCGATTTTTTAATGTAAGAGAACCTAATTGAATAGGTTGATGAAGAGAGCTCAAATAAATCTTCCTAGTAAATTAATGATAATGCTTTCTAAAAAACTCAAGCTAAGAAAAGCGACGATCGGACTTAAATCGAACATACCTAAGGGAGGGATGATTTTTCTAAAAATATTTAAATAGGGCTCAGTGTAAAATGCAATAAAACGAATGATTCGATATTCATTTGCTTCTGGAATCCAAGACGCAAGAATGCGAATGAATAACATAGCCGTATAGACTTTAAATAAGACATGAATAAATAAAATTAAATTAATCATGTTTTTCCTTTTTCACTTCTCTTGAATTAATATAAAAATTCTACTAGAGTGGCTAATTTCAAGCATTAAAAAACACAATCATGTTTAAGCTAACTTCTTTTGTTAAATCTATTGGTTTAGAGCAATCTACGAGTGGGATTAAAGTTGCTATTTTAGAATCGCGATTTAAAGATTTTGTGATTCAAAAATTATATTACCTTAAACCAGAACAAGAAAATGTAAAGCAGCTTTACATTAAACATCCTTTTTTATCGACGGGGATGTCTGGTATGGAAACATTAGTGCGTTCTTTATTTTTTCCTTTAACAAAAGAAAAAGATATTTCCGCTGCTTTATCCTTTCAGTCTGAACCCTTACTTCCTTATCCTGTTGAAGAAGCCTTGCTTACTTATCAAATAACAGAAAAATTACAAGAAGGAACAATCGTTTCAATTTTTTCTGTTAAGCAAGAAGCTTTGAAAAATCATATTGAAGAATGGCAAAAATTTAAGATAGAGCCTGAGGTCGTCACAAGTATTCCCTGGGCATTATCTCAATTTGGCTCTCATTTTTTTCCTGATGTTAAAAATTTGCTAATTTTAAATGTGCAGCGTCAAGAGATGAATTGTGTCTTAATTCGAGAAAAAAAACTCATCTCGTGTTTTGCTCTTTCTGTTGGTTTAGATTCATTATTAAAAAATCAAACTCATTTAAATCCAGTTGAATCATTGCCACAATCTGAATCTGATTGGTCTGAAGAATTAGAAAATCATGAATCTGATTTAGGAAAGTCTTTAGTTCAATTGAAGAGAAGTATGATAAAAATGAGTTATGCTTTAGCAAAGGAATTGAAAAGCGGAGAATCAATTGATGGAGTCGTAGTTACCGGAGAAATTTCTCGTTATATAGGACTGGGCCAATGTTTAGCGAAGTCGATTAAATATCCTTATTTGGAATGTCCTTCAGAAAATAAATTTTCTTCGGATCAAATAAGTCAATATGCCATTTCGATAGGATTAGCGATTGCAGCCCTGCCTTCTCAAGAAACACCAATGAATTTTCGTCAAGATGAGTTAGCTTATCCAAATTCTTGGCAGCGGTTTATCGTCCCTTTATTCTTCTATTATATTTCAATTTTTTTGTTATGTGCCAGCATTTATTTTTTCACGAAGTATTATACTTCTTATCACGAAGATATTGTGAAACAAGAATATGTTGAAATGTTGTCTGGAATGAATAAATCGTATGATCAATTTGAATCAGCTTTTTTTGCGAAAAATAGACTTGCTAGAGAGCAGTTTCAGGGTGAAGTTCCTGATATTTCAGAATTATCCATGGAAGATATACAAGAACGATTAGCTTTTTTGCAAAGTGAATTACAAGCGACTCCGGACTCGTTTCCTCTTTTTGCAAATATTCCACGTGTGAGCGATGTTTTGGGGTGGTTAAGTCGACATGAAGCTGTCGTTACAATCAATGAAAGTGGAGAACGTGAGCACCGTTTATCTGTTGAAAACTTCAGTTATACGATGGTGAAAAGGCCACAGCAAGGAAAAAAACAAGAAAAATATCAAGTTAAAATTGAGCTTGAAATTTCAACACCGACTCCAAAATGGGCAAGAGAGTTTCATGACGCATTAATTACACCTAATGATTGGGTTGACCCAAAGGGTGAAGTAAAATGGAGTTCTAATAATGGTAAATATAAAACATCCTTCTTTTTAAAAGATAAAACGATTTATCCCGGTTTATAAATATATGTTAAAAGGAATTCCATTAACACGTGCCCTTATCTATTTAATTGGAATAGGATTACTTCCATTAATATTTGTGATTTTTAATTTTTTTTCAAAAGACAATGAAATTAAGGATTTGCAAGAAAATATGATCAATTTAAATGATCAAGTTTTGATTAAAGAGAAAAAACAAGCTCTTAACTTGATAGTTAGGCATCATTTTCGTGACGCTGACCGTTTTTATATCGATAAATACTTAGAAACACTTGTTTTTCTAGAACCTGAAATAGAGACATTGCAAAAAATTATGAGTGACAAAAACTTTGCTGACGATGAAAGAATAAAAAAAAGATTGGATTTTTTAACTTCTTCTTCCAACTCTCTTAATTTTTCAGAGGGTGTGGTTCAAAAATTTCCTTTATTTCAAGAAACCGCAGAGACATTGGTTCATCCTGTAGAAGTTAATGCGACGGATATAAAAAAAATATTATCTCGAATTGAAGGAACTCAAATCGGAAATTTTTCACCAGGATCCAATCGACCACAATTGGTGATCACTGATTTTAGATTGGATAAAAAAAGGGTAAGCGATCGGAATGAAGTGTATCTTCTCAATATGAAATTTATAAAACGAGAATTTATATGAAGCTAAATAATAAATTTATTTTCTTTACATTGATTTTTTTTTCTTTTTTGCTATTCACTTCTGCAAAGCAATGTAAGCAATGTAATAGAAAACCAAGGATGCTTTTATTAACAAGCATTCACATCATTGATCGAAATGGATTAACAGAATCAACAAGCAATAAAGAACGATTGAATCAATATCAAAACGTTGATTTTTTACAACCTCAACAATATCAAAAAGTTTTAAGAATATATGAAAGGGATTCTGTAGGAAATATTCGATCTTTTATAACTACCTATCATGAAAACGGAAACATCAAAGAATATTTAGAAATTTTAAATGGAAGAGCTACCGGTTTTACTCATATATGGCATGAAAATGGCATTCTTAAAGCTTCTGCTAGATTAGTTGGAGGGACGCCTGAAGTTACAGACGAAGCTAAAAAAACTTGGATTTTTGATGGTAATGCAAGGTCTTGGTCTGACGACAATATTTTAATTGCCGATTTTTCATATTCAAGAGGATCCTTAGAGGGAATTTCTATTTATTATCATCCAACTGGAGAACTGAAAAAAAAGGTCCCTTATTGCAAAAATTTACAAGATGGTACCGAAGAAATTTTTTATAAAAATGGACAACTTTTACAAGAAGCGAACTATTCCCAGGGCAAAAAACATGGTAAGACGACCCGATATTGGCAAAATGAAAAAATTTCGGCTTTAGAAGAATACTGCAATGGACAATTACAAGATGCCGAATATTTTGATCAAAATGGAAATCTCGTTGCAGAAATAAAAAATGGCGAAGGCGTTCGTGCGGAATTTGGAAAAAATTACATAAGAGAATTGCAAGAATTTAAAGATGGAATGATTGATGGTAAAATTCAGATTTTTAATCCATGTGGAGTATTAGAGTGCGTTTATCATGTTAAAGATGGTGATAAAAAAAATAAACATGGAGAAGAAATTGTTTATTATAATCAATTATATTCTACAAGCCAGCTTCAACCACAATTACTTATGAATTGGCATGAAGGTAAAATGCAAGGTGTGGTGAAATCATGGTATCCGAATGGCCAATTAGAACATCAAAGAGAAAACGCTAATACTCGAAAAAATGGAATGCTTATCTCTTGGTATAAAACAGGTGAGATCATGTTGATTGAAGAATATGATCAAGATAAATTAGTTAAAGGCGAATATTATCGAAAAAATGAAAAAAATCCAGTTTCATATGTAAAGAATGGTCAAGGGACAGCAACGATTTATAATGGAGATGGACATTTTGTTCATAAAGTAAAATATCAAAATGGAAAACCAGAAAATTGATTCCGCACAGCAACTAAAAAAAAATCAACGTGATTTTTTAAAAACTGTACGATCAAATTTAAGTTTTATTCGAAGAAAACAGGCCTCAGAAGAGGCCTGTAAACATTTATATGATTTATTAAAAAATTCTACTTTAATTTTATCTTTTGCAAGTGCAGGGAATGAAATTAATCTTTGGCCATTAAATAGAAAACTAGCTGATGAAGGACGATTGGTATTACCGAGGCTTGAACAAAATAGACTACAGCTTTTTAGAGTTGTGCATTGTAAGCATTTAGAGCGTCATGCTTGGGGTATATTGGAACCTATTTCTTCAGTTTGTGCACCTTGTAATTTTTCTTGTGCAGATTCGATTTTAATTCCTGGTTTAGGTTTTGATATAAAAACAAAATTTCGTCTAGGTTATGGTTTGGGCTGTTATGACCGTATGTTGTCAGTAATGCCAAATGCAGAAACTTTTGGAGTTGGTTTTAAAGAGCAAATTATTCAATTCCCATTTCAAGAGGCACATGATGTTCCTATGAAGCATGTTGTTTTGTTTTAAATTTTAGATTTTTATTTCATTACAATAAAAAAACAGGATAGGCATCAGGCTATAGTCGATTAAATCACAGTTGATAAAATTTTGACCAGCGTGAAAGCTCTCGCGATTGAATAAATTTTTTCATGTGCAATATTAAATCAATATTGCACATGAAAAAATTTTTCAAT
>JAUXSJ010000074.1 GCA_030679615.1 Parachlamydiaceae bacterium
ATTGAAAAAAAACTGCGATTATTAGAACAACATGAGACACATCCTCAATGGATCGATGAAATAATTCCTAAAAACAAGCAGTTACTTGATCAGCTAAACGAATACACGCAGTCATTAAGAGCTATCGAAGGAGATCTAAAATCATTAAATCACGAAAAGCTGAATGAACAAACGAAAGCAGTTAGATCAGATCTACAAGCTTTAACGATGAGAATTGAAGTAGCTATTAGCACCTTAAATCGTTTCTTAAATACAATGAAAGATCCTTCACGTGTAAAGTGGATTGAATTACATCAATTAAAATCTTTGCTTAATGTGCATTTAGTCGATGCTGACCTTGATGTTTCTAAGGCTCTTGTTGATTATCTATTTTCAAAATTTTCTACAATTATTCTCTGCAGTGCAACCTTAACAACTAATCACCAATTTTCATATATCAGAGAACGATTAGGCATTACTCCAAAAAACATTACTCATCGAAAAATCACAGAAAATGTGTATGAGTCCCCTTTTGATTATAAAAAACAAGCGTTGCTAGTTATTCCTAGAGATATGCCATTGCCTTCTGATGCTGGATTTAATTCTGCAGCATTTGAAAACATACAAAAAGCAATTGAAACATGTAAAGGAAACGTTTTTGTCCTTTTCACATCTTATCAAATGCTTGAACAATGTGCTGGGACTTTAGATAAATGGATGAAAGATCATCACTATCCTTTATTTAAGCATGGCGATGAACAACGTCAAATTTTATTAAATAAATTTAAAACCACTCCAAGAGCAGTATTATTTGGAACAGATTCTTTTTGGGAAGGTGTTGATGTTGCTGGAGATGCTTTGAGATGTGTCATTATTGTGAAACTTCCCTTTAAAGTGCCAAATGATCCGATGATTCAAGCAAGAACAGAAGCTATTCTTGAAAGTGGTAAAGATCCATTTTTGGAGTATTCAGTTCCTCAAGCCATTGTGAAGTTTAAACAAGGATTTGGTCGTTTAATTCGACAGAAATTGGATCGAGGCTGCGTTGTTTGTTTAGATACTCGATTGATTACTAAAAGATATGGTCAGCTTTTTTTAAATAGCTTACCGGAATGTGAGCATATTTTTTTAAATGGAAATGATTTATGGCCAAAGGTTCAAGAATTTTATCGAAAGACTTATTATTTAGTAAAGCAAAGTCCATTTAGTTAACTTCTGAATTGAGCTCAAAAGATTTTGTTCTGTTACAGCAGCTCAAATGAATGTTGTAATTGCATCCCGCGTTGCATTCTAGCCTACCTGTCTTTCATTGCACGCCCTAGAGCGTTTATGCAAATTATTTTCTTCTTCGAATTGTCGCTTCGGATAAAACCCTGTCTAACCCTAGCTCCAACGCTTCGACTTGTCGAAGCGTTGGAGCTAGGGTTAAGCAGGGTTTTATCTGAAGCGACATTTCGAAAAAAAATAATTTAAAACATGTAACCTCAACTAATTCATGAAAACTCTAAGTCTATAATATCAAATAAATTAAAGCCAAAAATATAATTAAATTAAAAATTATTTATTACAAAACAAGAAGTCTTATTATCAACTTAACAATAAACAAAAAAAACTTTATTTATATATATTATTTAATGTAAAATATAATTCAATTATTATAAAAATTTAAATTTAAAATAAATAAAGGAATTCATGCTTAACCTAATTTCATCTATTACGCCGAATGTTCCTTGTCTTTATAAAAACAATCAATTAACAAAAAAATCTTTTTTTCTTGGAGCTGTAATATTTACAAGCGCATCACTCGTTATTTCATACAAATTAAAAGGAAGAGTGACATTTTTAGCTGCAGGGCTAGCTATTGTATCTACTATAATTAGCTTTTCTATTTATCGACTGTTTCAAAATTCAAATCCTTTAAATTCTTTGAAAAATCAACACAATGAACCACATTTCAGCATTCAACAAAATCAAGAAATTAAAAATGAAAATTCAGACAATAATAAACATAATCAAAATCATAATTTAGCAGAAAATGCAAATTCAGCGACGAAATCTTTAGATCATGAATCAAATTTCAATCATCCAAATGATACAATTTTAAATGACCATGAGGATATTAAAATTAATGAAAATCAAAATTTTTTAACTGAATTAAAGCATAAATATGAACCTATTACCAGTATCACTCAATTTTTATCTCAATTCGAAGACAAAAATACTTTTCTTAAAGAAGTTAATAATGTCCGTAGTGTCCATTTTCAAATTTTAACATTGAAATATCCTGAAAATAACTGCTATAATACTAAATTTTTTGAACCTATAATAGAAAATGTAAGGATAAAATATTTTAAAAATAGTAAATTATCATTTAGTTATTGGAAGACTCTTAATGATAGTTGTAATTTAAATGAAAATGATTTTTCAGATTATAAAAGTAAAATTATAAATCTCATAGAAGAAAATCAAAGACTTTTAGACCCAAACTATGAATACACTGATCTCTACTACTTAATTGTAATCTTGCCAGCGGTTGAAAAACACCTTGAACAAAAAGAACATCCTGATGGAGGACCAGAATATACATATAAAATTGATATAAAAAGTATAAATAATATAAATAAATGCTTGATTAAATCATCATTTAACCGTCAAGAACAACAACTCCTAAAAGAAATTTTTCAATTGAATGACGACTTATTTATTTTTTATGGAAAAATACAAAAATACGAACTTAAATGCAGAAAAAATGAATATAAACTATCTAAGAATGTCAATAATGACAAAGAGTTAAAAGTGCCATCCCGGAATTTAGGATTTAACAAATCTGATTTTTTAAATAATTACGCAGGTAAAATTTTTAATATTGTTAAATACATTGACAACTGCATCGATAAAGAAAATAATAAATCAAAATAAACAAAATTAATTAAACCCTAAGACTAATTAATTTTTATTTTAACCGACCTCTTTCAAAACTAGAGGATTAAACTCAAAGACACGAAGACTCTAAGGCACGAAGAAGTCTACAAGACAGTGTTTCGCGAATCATTAATAACCTCTGATAGGCTTCCTTCGTCTCTTTGAATCTTCGTGTCTTTGTGATTAATTCTTTAGTTTTAATAACGATTAGTAAAGGAGTTAACGTTGCTGGCGCTGCTTTTGGTGATGTTCTTGTATGTCATGACATCAACTTAATCGACAATGACGTAAAAATTAACCACTGAGATCACTGACTTGACTTTAGACTTTTATTCAATTGTCATGGCTTCACATACTTTTTTGGAGTGCGAAGGCCCTGCCTTCGCTTTTTTTTAAGAGAGAATATTAAAGATGCTGTAATTTTCGACTAATCAACTCAATTTATAAAAGTGATATGTTTTGGATACATCCTATCCATAAAAAAGCGAAGGCAGGGCCTTCGCACTCCAAAAAATATGATAAATCGATGACGAACAAAAAACTAAAATCGAGATTGTGATCATTGTGATTAATTTTTACGACATTAAAACATAAAATAATCATCGATTCCTGAAAGGACGATATTTTATGACTATGCCTCAAATAGATTTTTATTGAAAAACTACTACTTGGTGAAAATAGACTTTTTAATTAAAATTTTAATTTTCATAAAGTTAATAAATTTTAACTATTTTAAAGTTTACTTGAGTTTAATTTAAAGATTTGATAAAATTTAGTTTATTATTTTTTATATTATCAAAATTAAAACTATTTTTTTATTAAATATAACTCAGGAAATTATATGCATTCATACTCAAACGTGGGTTCATCCTCAAAAGTTGATTCGCTCCAAAATACCAACCCACCTTTTATAAATGAGAAAAAATCGCAAAAATCATTGTTTTGCATGGGGATTGGAGTTTCATTAACAAGTGCTGCTATTGTAACGTCCATTAAACTTCACGGCAGAGTCACCCCTTTCTATGCTGGTATCGCAACAATTACCGGATTGATCACTGTGGTTTGTCATATTTTTTTTAAATTTTCTCATTTACAACAACAAATTCATTCAATAAACAGGATTAACAATAATTCAAATCAAAATGACCTAGATCACCAAATTAAAGGCATTAATGTACAATTATCTGGTCATATGTCTTTATTTGATGATTTAAATAATAAAATTGATTCTATTTCGAATTCCCTTAAGTCGGTAGAAAAAAACGAGCAATTAGAAGAATTTAATAAAAAAATCGATTCTTTTTCAAAAACTCTTGAGTCTTTGAAAGATCAAATTGATTTAATTAATAAAGAAGAAAAAGTATCACAATTAAAAGAAGAATTAACAAATACTTTTCAAAAGCAAATCGATGAACTAAATAATTCATTATTAAATTTGAAAAAAGATTTCACAACACCTCAAAACAACAATGTTGAAGAAAGCATTGATTCTTTGAAACAACAAATCGAATCTATAGGTAAGCAGTTTGAAAATTTAAATAGTCAAATTGATTCAATAAAAATAGAAAAAAAAGTTTCACAATTAGAAGACGAATTAAAAAATGCTTTTCAACATCAAATCGATGAACTAAATACTTCATTATCAAATTTGAACAAAAATTTAACAACACCTCAAAACAACAATGTTGAAGAAATAATTTCAAATGAAAATTCAAACATTGATCTAATTAATAAAACACAAAATTCAAATGAATTTGTTGTTGAAAATTCTAATATTCCAAGTAAATATAATCAAAAATATCAGCCAATAAATAATATTAATGAATTTTTATCTAAATTCCATGACAAAAATGATTTTATTAAAGAAGCTCTACTCATTAAAGATGCACAATCACATATTTTTGCCTTAAAATATCCTGAATGGAATACAGATAATA
>JAUXSJ010000080.1 GCA_030679615.1 Parachlamydiaceae bacterium
TCGAAAGCTTTAAAAGCTCTTCTTGTGCACAGAAAAGTTCTTTTCTAGTTTGATCTAAAATACACGATTTTTCTTCAAATTGCTCTCTTAATTGAATGTACATTGAATCAATCGGTCGATTATTTCCTGTCGCATATGGCAATAAATCCAATCTAGAACTGTTTTCAAACACAGTCTTTTCTATTTCTTGAAGCTCAAATTTAATGTCATCCAGTTTTTTTTCAAGATCTTCGACACACAATTTTAGTGAATAAATTTCATCTTGCTTTAAATTAATTTCAGCTGCTTTGAGAGCAAAAGCTTCTTCTAAAATTGAATGTTTTTCATGCAATTGTTGATACTTGATTTCTGTTTTTTGTTGATTAACTTCCATTTCTTTTGAAATCAAATCAACTTGAGATTTCAAACGTTCTTTTTCTCTAAATTCTTTAGATACTTCGTCAGATAGTTCTTGAATTTGTTTTTCTGAATCTGAATTAACAAAATTTTGAACTGTGATTTCTGATTCTTCTAAGCGTTCATTGAGTTGGCTGATTTGTTGTTTCTTATAAAACAAATCTTGCAATAACAATTCATGCTGGTTTCTCAATTGGATCAGTTCGTCTTTTGATAGTTGAGCCAACTTATAAAATGTCTGCTTATCTTCTTCAACTTTTGACAATGCTTGCGATAAAGATTTAATTTTCACTTCGAATTTTTCAATATCTTTAAACCAAGTAGTTTCTGTTTCTTTCAATTTTGTATCTAAGTGCATAAAGTTTTCTAATCGACTTTGTGACTCATTCTGAAGCTTATCGATTAAATCTTGCACTTCTTCCAAAGATAAAGTAAGGATAATAAATGAAAAAGCAATGGCCAAAGCCATTCCCACATGCCAATAACGTTCATCTATGGCTAAGCTAGGAAAGCTGATTGCTGAAAAAATCGTTAAGCAACAAAGTGCTGCTGCCATGCCCTTAAGTTTCCACTTAACACAAAGTGGAATTCCAATTAAGCCTACAATCGGATAAACCCAATGCGTAGATACTTTAAAGAGCAATACCGTAATAGCCAAAAGAACAAGAAAAGGACCTATTAGAGACCAAAATTGCACTTGATTTTCAATTTTTTTTTCAGAAATTTTCACAACGCTTTCCTTAAACAAATTTAGCAAAAATAAAAACCTTAATAAACTTAGTTTATTTTTTTTAGTCTATAATAATACCCATTTTTTTTATAAAAATAAAGATTGGAATTGGAATCTTCATTATTTAGCTCATAAAACAATGAAACATCATTTATTTTATCTACCTTCTTAAAATATTGTTTAGGACTGATAATATGAATATTTCTATTGAGTAATAAACCTAATGCGGTAATTTCGAAAGGCTCTATTTCACCCTCACCTGATTTCAGATCCTCTAAATATAACCCCCATTTTTCTCCTAGATGTTGACCAATACTAACAAAACTATTTTCTGGGTTATTTTTTAACTGTTCAATTAAGTTAGAATTATCTGACGCTGAAAAAATTCCTTTTTTTAAAAAAAATTCTTCAAAATCTAAATGCGGAGTATATATCCATTCTCTAAATACGGTGTGGGTGTTATTTATTAAATAATTTATTGCAAGACTTCGCAATTCTTCAATTTGTTGATAAATGCCTTTATCAAATGAAATTCCAAGTCGAAAAAGTTGATCTGGTTGTTCTATTAAAACTTCCATGATTTTGTAATAAATAAATAAACTGACGTCATCTTTAGAATCAACTATCTCAAACCCTAACCTTGGCAAAAGCATTTCGAAAAATTTCCTATTCATCATTTTTTCATATTTTGAAGGAAAAATATTCAAATATCTTTTTTTTCTTTCCACTATCCATTCAGTTGTTAAAGCATCTCGAAAATTTAATTCATTTTTAAGTTGCTCTAAATGCATGTTAATCCACATTTTACTATTGTCGTTTTCAACTGGTTTACTTATAACAATTGAATGATCCAAAATTGAAACACTTTGTAATGAGGTGTCTTGTCTTGTAAAATTATTTGAGCGATTTTCCTCAATTTGGAAAAGCCAAGCTTGTGGGTCAATTTCTTTAAAATTAAAGACTATTTTTTGTTCATCCTCAATATGCTGACAGCATTCTATTACTTCTTTGTCTTTAAAAAAAGACTCCCTTCCGGTAAAAGTCAAAACAAGGATTTTTCCATGTGAATCAGGGTTAGCATTTAATAAAAAACCAAATAATGAATCTATGAATTCTTCCTTTTGAAAATCATTATTAGACAGATCAATCATTCCAAGTTTTGGTTGGTTTTTCAAAATATCAAAAACGACTTGAACTTTTTCAATACCAAAACTTGCTAATTTTAACTCTTCTAATGAACAGCTAGGTTCTTTAAAAAAAAATTTTAGAGATTGATCATTTTTTTTATTGCATTCCCCATTATGGCTTAGATCGAGAGAAGTCATTTTTTGAGCATCTAAAACAGCTCTCCAATGTTGTAAAAAATCATAATGGCTATCCAATTTTTCATCATCAAATCCAACCATGTTTTTGAGAGTTAATGAATTTAAAGATTCCATATTTAAAATCATTTTATTGAAAACTGAAACAGACTGATTTGAAAAGATGCAATTCTCGAATTTAAGGTCTTTTAAATGCGGACAAGAAAGCAATAACTCGCTTAATCGTTTAGCAATATTTTCATCAAAAAAATCAATGTCATTAAATTGAAGAGATTGAATCAATTCATTTTGATCAAGTAAGTTAGCGTACGCGGGGACTAATTTTAAAAATGAAGAGCTTTTAAAGGTGACTGAAAGAGTGATTAATTTCGATCTTAAAACCACATGATCTTCCCAAGATAAGTGCCTGAGAAAATCACATTCAACGAGCTCTAAATGAATCATCCCATCCATTTCTGAAAGTGATTTCCAACAATGTTGCATCACATTTAAAGAAGAAAAAGTGATATTTTTTAAAACTAATCCGTTAAGTTTAATGGAAGATTTTTTTATTTTATGCAAAACATAATCTAAGCCATCAGAATTATTAATTTGAACATCTTCAAATTTTAAATATTGATTGTCATTAAAATCAAATCTGAGCAAATAATTTTTTTTTAAAATATGTTCGAATTCACTTTGATTATTAAAAAATTGAACAAAAGGATTAGTCAAAAATTCACTAATCATATCCTCTTGATTAATAATATTATTTTGTTGTGACTCAATAATATAATCAATATAGTTGCTTTCAACTTTCACAAATGCCTCTAATTGTAAATTGTATGAATGATTTTAAGCTTTTTTTCGCAAGAGTGCCTTGACTTTTTTAACTTATCAAGTTTTTTTTGCAAAAATATGAAGTAAATTCTTCAGCGTTTTTAATAAAAATTTCACTTTACTTATACTTAAGAATCAATAATATATATTTTTCTAAAATAAATTATATCTATATTAATTTAAAATTTCAGGTGAAACGGCCCAGGGCACCTGAAGGTAATCAGGTCGCCCCGGTCGAGTGAGGCCTCTTTTGTTTGGAAAGTGAAACTATGAGGGCGTTCTAGAGTGCGGTCT